>NZ_CP054139.1:3626458-3928663 GCF_013283875.1 Mucilaginibacter mali | reverse complement strand
TAGCCGGCAAGGTCATCGTACCCTAAAACAATGTTCTGCTTTTGTCCATTTTTATCAGGCGTGATGATGCCGGCAATCGTCGCCCCGAAATTGGTAAGCGATACCTCCATTTGCCCGTTGCTTAATTTAAACAGGTATACGTTTTGCCCTTCGTGATGGCCCCAAATTGCCTTTGTCAACTGCATCATATAGCTTGTTCTGCCAAAAGTAAGTGCGTTTTTGCGCCCTGGTGTTCGGCATCCAGCAATAGTACTTTATTAAATAGCTGCTTCGCTTCCGCCGTATTACCTAAGCCAAGGTTGCCCAGTCCTTCCATAAACAGGCAGTGGATTTGGTTGCGCAGGTTCAGGTCATCTTCAAAAACCAGCATGTTGGGCAGCGATACGGCGAAATAGTCGATCTTTACCTCATCGTTAATATGCTGTTTGCTGTAATTAATAAGATTATTGAAGATATGCCCGGCATTGGTAGTCTCGCCCAATTGGCTCCAGGCCCATCCCTGGTAAAATATTTTATCGGGCTGCTGATCGTTATAAAACATGGCCGCTGAAGGTTCGGACAGGCCAATGGTGGCCTTGCGGAAGTAATCCTTCGCTGCTTCGGTATTACCCATGGCCTGGTAAGCGCGGCCCAGCCAGTAAAAAATATCATTCTCCTGCGCGCCGAATAGTTTGCCCTCGCCCAAATTATGCGGATAGCTTTGCGCGCGGCCCAGCAAGGCAATGGCGTTGGCGTATGCCCCGTTTTGCAAATGTTGCTTAGCCAGTTGCACCAGGCTGTAAATGTATTGCCCCGATGCCTTGCCCTCGCCGCCTTCCCATGGGTGAAACTGCCGCTCGCCGATCATGATCAGGGCTTTGTCATACTCGCACATAAAATTCAGCAGGCTTACATATTCCAAATAAACATCATCGCGCATTAAAACGGTTGGCATGTGCGCCTCCATCAAAGCACGGCGTTGCTGCGGCATATGGTTAAGGCGTTTGTATAGCTGGTCAAGCTCCATCAGTACGCGGGCATCGGCAGTATCCAGCGCAAAGGCTTTTTCAAAATATTGCAGGGCCTTTTCAGGCTGGCTCAATTTGTTGAAATAGGCAATACCCAAATTGCGCAGCACAGTAGGGAAGGTATCATCCAGTTGGGCCGATAATTCCCAGTTGGCAATGGCATCGGCATACTGGCGCTTATCGTAAAACAGGTTGCCCAAATAATAAGGCGCCTTGCTATCGGATGGGTTTAATTGAATGGCCGATTGCAGTATCAGTACTTCTTGCAGGCGGTTAGGGAAACACAAATATGGATCAGCAGCCCCAGCTTTTTGCAGCCATTGGTTGGCGTTACTTTCATCGCCTGTTTGGGCAGCAAACCATGCCATATAATAATAAACCAGCGGGTTGTTGTTTGCGTTAACAATGAGCGATAACAAACCGGTTGCTTCGGCATATAAACCCGCCGCGGCATAATCCAAAGCGTAGGCCATCAGGTTTTGTTCACTCCCGCGCGATAGGTTTAGCAGGGTATCAATTGCCGCCTGCGCTTCGGCAGGGTTGTTGTTTTGCTGTTGGCATAACGATAATTCATACAAAGCGCCCAGGTTAAAAGTATCGCGTTGCAATTCATCGGTACAAACCTTTTCCGCTTTTTCCAACTGCTCCATCTTACGCAAAGCCGCCGATTTGATCACATAAGCCTTACTGTTATTGGCATTGTTGCTGATGGAAATGTCGATATGTTCCAGCGCCAGATCATAATCGCTGCGGGCCATATCTATCTGCGCGACGGCAAAAAAGCCGGTATCCTTCCAGGCCTTGCTCCAGGTGGCTTTGTAAAAGTTGTTGTAAGCTTCATCGGTTTGGCCTAAAAACTTCAGGGCAAGACCAAGATTATAATACGGTTCGCTATCGTAAGGATTAGGGTTACGCTGTATACTGGTAGCTATAGCCGCACGGAAGTAGGGGGCGCTCCGTTCAAACTGTCCCCGGCGCAGGTACCACAAGCCCAAAGCATTGTTGCAACGGAAATCACCCGAGTCGCGTTTCAAGGCTTCCTCATAATAAGGCACCGGGTTATAAGTTGCGTGGCGGTATTGCTCTAAGTGCTGTGCCGTAAAAAATAACTGCTCGTTATTAACCACATCGGCAGGTGGCAAAGCCGGTTTGGCTGCCTGCGGGATAGGGTTCTTTTTATTGGTTGATGGATCATATTTCAACAATTCCCTGCCCGTTGCCGAACTGATGGTAAACACAAGCTCATCTTCTTTAACATCGTTACCCACCGGTATGGTTCTTTCAAAAACGTTTTCGGGCTGAATATTGGCCTGTTCAGCAAACAGGGTTTCGCCTTTGTAGCTTAAGGTGATACTTAATCCCTTGTGTACCGATGTTACATATACCTTAACTGTTGCATTATTCCCGTTTTTGCTGATGGTTAGCAGGAGATCCTTCGACGCGTTCTTCACCAACCCCAGTTCCTGGTAAGACATAAAATACTGGGTGAACGATTTTTCCTCGTTCGGCATCAGCCAGCTAAAATCGGGCTGGTTATCGGTGAACATGCCGGTCATCAACTCAATGTACGGGCCGTCCTCGTCGGTAAGGTTGCGGTCCCAGGCCTGGCCAAAATCGCTGTGGCCCCAGGTCCACTGCTTTTTACCCGGCGATACATGGTGATTGGCCACGTGCAGCAAGCCGCCGCGTGTATCATGCTCATATCCGCCGATGAAGTTATAATCGGAATTGATGGCCATGTACGATGTAGGCACCGGGATGTTTTTATACCAGGATATATCCGTGCCCGGTGAGTAATCAACCTTATAATAAGTGCCGGTGGCGATAGGGAAGGTAGAAACATCGCGCTTACCATGATCAAAAACGGCGTTCACATCGGGTGGGAATACAGATTGATAATCGTCGTTAACTTTTACGGCCGGGTTGGCCCACCACAAAAAGGTTTGCGGCAACGACGAGGTATTCAACAGTTTGGCTTTGATCTCGATATAAGCCCTTCCCGGGTGTACCGTAAAACCCGCCATCCCCTTGGTGTGGAACATCTGCTCCATCTCGTTTATCCAGATGGTTTTACTACCGTCGGCGTTCTCTTCTATCTTATAATCGGTAGGGCCAAAGGTATTTGGGCGATGGTGCTGCGGCCAGTTAAACTCCAAGCCGCCCGAGATCCAAGGGCCGGTCAGGCCCACCAATGCCGGTTTGATCACCTGGTTATAGTAAATAAAATGGCGTTGTTTTATCTTATCGTACGCCATCTGCACGCGGCCACCCAACTCGGGCAGGATCATGATTTTGATATACTCGTTCTCGAGGAACAGGCCAATGTATTCCTTGTCTTCTTTCTCGTCGTAAATCTTCTCTATCACCGGGTTGGGGTATACAACCCCGCTGCTGCCCTGGTATACCCGCTTTTCAAAAAACATCGGGTTTTTATCGGGCTTGCCAATGCCGTAGGTGGGTATGCTTACTTTTTCTTCCCAGGCGTTTACGTATGATGTGTTCATGCACCTCTCGATATGTTTTTTTAGTTCCCTCCCCTGGGAGGGGTGTGTTTGATTTGTGTGATGGCAGGGAGGGGTTTAAGCCTCACCCCAACCCCTCTCCAAAGGAGAGGGGCTAAGAAGTGTTGTTTTATAAGCCCTCTCCTTTGGAGAGGGTTTGGGTGAGGCCGATTAATGCCTCACCAAATTATCTTCCAGCTCCTCCAGCGTTTGCCCTTTTGTCTCTTTTACTTTACCCACCACAAACAAAAAGCCCAGGAGGCAAATGCCCGCGTACAGGTAAAATGGCCCGTAAGTGCCCAGCTTTTTAGCCAGGATAGGAAAGGTAAACACCAGTATAAAATAAGCCCCCCAAAGCGATACGATAGCCACAGACGATGCCGCGCCCCGTATCTTATTAGGGAAGATCTCTGAGATTAACACCCAGGTAACCGGCGCCAGCGAGAGCGCGTAGATGCTGATGGCCAGCAGCACAAAAACCGAAACCATGTATGCCGGGTAATGATTTTGCAGGGCAAATGCCAGTACAATGTATAATATCGACAAGCCCAGCGAGCCGATCAGCATCAGCGGGCGACGGCCTAATCTATCCACCAGCCACATGGCCAAAATGGTGAAGATGAGGTTTACCGCGCCGATGGAAACGGTCTCGAACAATTGCCGGTTAAGATTAGCGCCAACTGATTCAAATATGGTGGACGTATAATTAAACACCACGTTGATCCCGCAAAACTGCTGAAACACGGCCAGGATGATACCCACCGTAACCGCTGGGCGTACGCTTTTTTGGAACACAGTGCTGTAGGACACCTTTTGGTTGCCGGTCAGCGATTTTTGGATGGCGGCGGTTGTGTTTTCGGCAAATTCCGCCGAGCCGATCTTATTCAGTACGGCTTTTGCTTTGTCTACCTGGCCGTCTTTCAGCAGCCAGCGTGGGCTTTCGGGCAGCCAGATCACCCCCACTAAAAATACCAGCGACGGCACCACACCCAGGCCAAACATCCAGCGCCAGGCATCGGGGCCATGGTCGGCCAGCAGGTAGTCTACCAGGTTGGTTACCAGAATGCCAATCACAACGGTAAGCTGGTTAATGGCCACATTGCGCCCCCGCACTTTGGCCGGCGATACTTCGGCAATATACATGGGGCACAGCATAGATGCCATCCCCACGCCAATACCCGCCGCAAAGCGCATGATGACAAAAAAAGTTAGTCCCTGCGATAAAGCGATACCGATGGACGAAATTGCGAAAATAGCAGCAGCTATCATTAGCCCCGGCCGGCGGCCGTAGCGGTCGGTAATATTACCGGCGATGAGGCAGCCCACAATACAGCCCAGCGCAAGCGAGCCGGTTAGGAAACCTTCCCACCAGGCATCCAGCATAAATTGGGTGCGCAAAAAAGGCAGAGCGCCGGATATTACAGCAAAATCGAAGCCAAACAGGTAGCCCCCCAGGGCCGAGATGAACGATATACCGATGATATATCGTGTATTAAAGTTTTCGGGTTGCACAGGCATTGGTTTTATTGGTTAGTTAAAGATGCCGCTTTATAACCAATATCGCAATGGACTTATTTTGAGAAAGGATGGATTATGTTATTGTCTGAACCGCTGATTTTTTTTGATTACACTGATTTCGTTGATTTTTTCTCAGCGTCATCATTCTAATCATACAAAATCAGCGGTTCAGACAAATACTACGGATGGTACGTCCGCTGCACATGCTTCAACACATCGGCTTTGTAAAACAGCACATCTTTAAATTGCCCGTTGATGTAGCCCTCGGTCTGGTCGGTAAAGTTCTTCGATTTTGGGTCGAACGATTGCCCGCCGGTCATGATGCTTTTGGCTTTTATTTTCGGGCCAAATTCAATGGCGGCAATGAAGCTGTTGCCGCTGTAGCCGTAGCGCTTTTTGGTGCCATTCATCGGCCGGCTTACAAACGATGGCAACTGCCCGAACAATGATGATACCTGCCCTACGGGAATGCTCGGCGCGTTATCGTTAAACATCCCGTCGGCCGGGCGCTGATAACGGTTGATATCGCCCCATTGCACCTTCCAGTCGCCATAGCGGCTTTGCAGGCTTTTTACCACGCTGGCCAGGTCATCCAATAATTGCTTTGGCGTGGCAGCCTTTATCATGGCCTCGGTACGCGCGGTTTGGTACGTGCCATCCTCCGAAGATTTGGCGCGTGGTAACAACCGCATCAGGCTTGAACCCCACTCGAAGCCCAGCGTAGTAGCCACCGAGTTCACCGCCGAACGGCGGTCCCAATCGCGCAGTATTTGTACGGGTTCTTTTAACATAGCCTTGGTACTGTCAGGCGCTGCGTCGTAAGCTTTAAACAGCGGCGGCAGCAGCACATCAAAGGCGGTAAGGTATTTATCGTAACCTAATTTTATCAAATCATCCATCCCCAGGCTTTTTACATTGCCGAACATGCGGATGGCGTTTACGGCCCGGTAGTTTTCGCCATCGGGGGCCATGTAGGCCGGGTATTTGGTTTTATCCGGACTGGCAACACCTGCCGATGAGAAGGGGGTAGAGTTACAATTCTCTATCCAGCCGGTCGATGGGTTAAACACATGCACGATCTCACTTTGTTTATGCAGGCCCTGCCACTCGGTGGCCGAGGTGCTGCCGTCAACAGGCTGTGTCCAATCTAACTTGGGATCGCGTTTGGGCATAAAGTTGCCATACCAGAACGCGATATTGCCCTGATCGTCGGCGTAAACGGTGTTGTTGGTGGCGTTGTGGCCAATATCCATGGCCAACTTATATTCGGCAAAGGTATTGGCTTTGGTGATCAGCCACGATTCCAGCAGGGCAGGGTAGCTGCGGTTATCGTTCCGTAGTGCCAGCCACTTGCCGTTGCGCGCGCCCAGTACAGGGCCATGATGGGTAAAGTAACCGGTGAATGTTTTCGGTACCAGCTTATCGCCCTGCTTAACGTTGATGGTCAGTTTGCGTTCGGTTACCGGCTTTTGTTCACCATTGTATTCGTAATACCATTTGCCGTCTTTTTTGGTGACTTTCTCGGCATACAGGTCGCCCACATCGGCATTGCTGCTGGTATGCATCCATCCGCAGTGCTGGTTAAAACCCTGGTACACGAAGAATTGCCCCCAGGTGCAGGCGCCATAAACATTCAGGCCCTCCTTGCTCACCAACTGCACTTCGCTACGGAAATAGAACGGTACATGCGGGTTGATATAAAGCATGGCGTGTTTAGACGCGCTTAGCTTTGGCGACACGGCAAACCCGTTCGAGCCGATCTCGCGCTCGTCCAGTTCCTCCTGCAGGGTTTTAGGTTTGGGCAATTTCAGCTTGCCCATATCCATCCCCGGCTGACCGTAAAAGCGGGCGGTCTCACTTAAATTCAACCCACCGGTTACCGTTGCCGATACGCTGCCATCGGTAAACATCAGCGCGTACCACGGCTCAAAATGTTTAAACACCAGTGGTTTTACTTCGGGGTGTTTGTACAGATAGTAGTTAATGCCATCGGCAAAGGCGTCCATCAGTTTTTTAAACCAAACGGGACTGGCCTTATAATCTTTAATGGCATCGGCACTGTCGGCTATCATTTGCAGTTGTACATCGGTGTAGAGATTGCTTTCGCCATCCACCTCGGCCTGGCGGCCAAGCTGGTACAGGTAGTTCCGCTCGATCCCCTTAAAATTATCCTCGCACTGGCTATACATCAGTCCAAACACCACCTGCGCGTCCGTCTGCGCGTAAATATGCGGCACGCCATAATTATCGCGGATGATGGTTACCGCTTTGGCCTGTTGCTGATATCGGGCAATTTCCTTTGGCGTAGCCTTTTGGGCGGATACTACAAAAGGCAATACAAGAGCAGCTATAGCAAGTAGTTGTTTTTTCATGCGATTGGGGGATTGGTAATTTAAAATTAGCAAAAAGGTAATTTAACCACAAAAGGCACAAAGGAAGAAGTACAAAGGTCACAAAGAACTTACATAATCGCTTTAATAGCCAAATAAGAACCGCTGTGACCGCTGCGTAAATCTCAGTGATTAAATTTTAACCCAATAAGAAAGTAAATTAAGACGGAAGCGTGACCTGAGCCTTAATCCAATATCTCAAACTTATCCGCATCCCTTAAAAAAGGCATAGCCCTGCGTACGCGTGCCAACTCATCGGGGTTGATGGTAAACGTATAAACATCCTCCTCATCGCGCTTGTAGTAAACCACATCACCATTGGGGCTGATGCAGGTAGAATCGCCCGAGTGGTAAACTTCATTTCCGTCATGGCCTACACGGTTAAGACCAATCACATAGCTTTGGTTCTCTACCGCGCGGGCGGGTATCAGGGTGCGCCAGTGCAGCGCGCGTTTTTCGGGCCAGTTGGCTACAATGATCAGCATATCATATTCCTCGTCTACATTGCGCAGCCACACGGGGAAACGCAAATCGTAGCAGATCATCGGGCAGATCTTCCAGCCGTTCAGTTCTACTATCAGTTTACTTTTACCGGGGGTGTAGGTTAAATGTTCCTTGCCCATGGCAAACAGGTGGCGCTTGTCATAATGCTCGTAAGTGCCATCGGCGCGCATCCAGATCAGGCGGTTGTAGAATTTGCCGGCATCTTTAATGATCATGCTGCCGGTTACCACGCAATTATATTTGGTTGCTATTTCCTGCATCCATTGCATGGTTTTGCCGTTCATAGGTTCGGCCAGGCGTTCGGCATCCATACTAAAACCGGTGTTGAACATTTCGGGCAGGATGATCAGGTCTGTCTTCTCGCGGATACCGCCTAAACGCAGGGTAATGTTCTGCAGATTTTTATCAATATTCTCCCAAAAAAGGTACCCCTGATAGGTGGTTATCTTTAAGTTCTCCATCGGCTATAATTTAGTACGGTTGGCCTTTTTACGGTAAACCGCGGTTAGATGTTCACACCTTTAATAGTCTTTCAACGGCTTTATCAAGCGTTTCTTGCCTTTTGGCAAAACAAAAACGCAGGATATGATGATCAGTACCCTTACTATAAAAGGCCGAAACCGGTATAGATGCCACCCCAAATTCATTGGTTATACGTATGGCCAAATCGGTGTCCTTTTCATCGGTAAGGCCCTGGTAGCTAACACACTGAAAGTACGAACCCTGGCATGACAGCAGCTTAAAACGGCTTTGCGAAAGTCCCTCCCTAAAGTGGTCGCGCTTTTGCTGAAAAAAATCGGGTAACCCGGCATAAACATTTTCATCTTTCAGGTAATCGGCAATACCGGCCTGCATGGGCGTGTTTACACTGAATACTAAAAACTGGTGTACTTTTCTAAACTCCTGCATTAAATTAGCAGGGGCCAGGCAGTACCCCACCTTCCAGCCGGTGGCGTGAAATAATTTACCGAACGATACCGTGATAAAGCTGCGCTTGCGCAACTCGGGGTAGCGGGCCATACTGTGGTGTTCCTGCCCGTCGTACACCAAATGCTCGTACACCTCATCGCTTAGTATTAAAATATCCTGGCTTTTTACTATGGCGGTTAACTCATCAATATCGGCCATGCTTAAAATTGTACCTGTAGGGTTTTGCGGCGAATTGAGGATGATCATCCGTGTTTTATTGGTGATCAGCCTTTTTACCATATCCCACGGTATGCGATAATCGGGCGGTTCCAACTCCAGCGATTTTACCACGCCGCCCATCAGCTTAATGGCAGGGGCATAGCTATCATAAGCCGGTTCGAAGATGATCACTTCATCATTAGGGTGTATCACTGCGCTTAGGGCCGTATAAATGGCCTGCGTGCCGCCGGCGGTTACAGTTACTTCGGTATCGGGGTTATAAACCGCGCCGTATAGTTTTTCGGTTTTAATGCTGATCTGTTCGCGCAGGCTCATCAGGCCGGCCATCGGGGCGTATTGGTTGTGCCCATCTTTCATGGCCTTTGCTACCAGTTTGGTAAGCTGGGGCGCGCAATCAAAATCGGGGAAACCCTGCGACAGGTTGATTGCCTTTGTTTCGGCTGCCAGTGCCGACATTACCGTAAAAATGGTAGTACCCGTTTGGGGAAGTTTAGATGTTATAGGTATCATGCAAGGCTAAAAATACGGAAAATTATAAGATAATGCATGTTGCTGACCTATGGCAGGGTAGCCGCCTGAACATGCTGTATCAGCATGTTCAGGCGATAATAAACAAATCAGAAGTATTTATGAACGAATAAATATTAAAAAAATAGTTATTTTTGATCGTCCTGATTAAATGAAGAAGTTACTGGCCATCACGATCTTACTTTTTAGCTGTGCCGTATCCCGCGCGCAAACTATCGCTTTTAACGACTTGGCCGACCTGGTGAACCTGAGCCTGCCCCAGGTTGATAATATTTTGATAGGTACAGGTAAATTCAAGATCAATAATAAAGAAGAGCAGAACGGCCAGATCATTACCCACTATCAAAGCATCGATAAGAACAAAAACGTGATCAAGGGCGAAACCATGCTTACCGGTGCCTACCGCACCAGCGCCGATGGCATTATGCTGAAAACCGTTACCTACAAAACCATTTATCCCGCCTATATAGCCAACCTGCAAAAGCAAATACTGGGTTTTGGCTATAAACTTACCTTTACCGGCAGCGACCAGCAGCGTAAACTATTTATTTACGATAACCAACTGAACCACATTACCGTGATGATGGAGAACGACCATAGCAGCAATTCTGTTGTCATCAGGCAAAAGGATGTGGGGATGGAGCAATAGGGCTTCGCGTCATTCGCTTCGCTGTCATTATTACTTCGCGTCATTAGGTCATTACGCTTCGCTATCATTATTTTATTTCACAGATTTTGGGAAAGATTGCACCGATTTAGAATCTCTGTATCCTCTGTGCTTAAACCACAATGACCACTAACCACATCAATTAAAACATCAAACTAAAACCCGCATAATAATTACGCAACGGCGATGGGTTAAAATAGCGGCTGCCTACGGCGTTCAAATCGTTGCCGAGGCTATATTGGGCATTTAGCAGGTTATCGGTACCGGCGTAAATATCCAGTTTAGTTTTGTGTGTCAAATTGCAAGTGCAGCCGGCTTTAGCTTGCAACAGGTGGTATTGCGGCGCGAACACGTTACTGGCATCATTAAGCGGAATGCTGGCGGTGTAGTTGTGTTGCACAAACACATACAGGTTTTGTGGGATCTTCACCTGCAGGCTGCTTACTATTACGTGCCTTGGTACGCCGGTTAAGGGGTTGCCCGAGTAGTTGGTGGTAGCATCGGCATAATCCCTGAAAAAATAGCGGCTTAAAGTATAGGCGGTGTTAAACTGTAAGCCGCGCACAAAATGGGCTTTATTTTCGCGGATAAGCCAATCGGTAAAGGCCAGTTCGAAGCCGGTTTGGTTGGTGCCGCCGGCATTGATGTAATATTCGGTTTCGTCGGGGTGCAGGCGGCGCACAATTGAGTTGCTTACGCGATAGTAAAATACCGAGGCATCAAGCAGCATGGTTTCGGCACTGTTGCGCAGGCGGATGCCGGTCTCGTAGTTCCAGCCGTTTTGTGGTTGCAGGCCGGTGTTGATCACGTTGTCGGTTGGGCGAACTTCGGCCGTGGTAGGCGGCGAATAACCGCGGCTTACCGATGCCCGCGCCATCAAATTATTGGTAAACGAATAGGATAGGGCCACACGCGGCATTAGCTGCGGCGAAAAATTGCGCGGAGTAAAGCCGGATTGGTTTAACGGGTACAGGTTTTTAAAATCGTACCCGTAATAGTTTAAGCTTAACGCGGCTTCCAGGTGCAGTGTCCCATCAATATCAGCTGTATACCGACCAAAAATGAAATGCTGGCCGCTATTGATCTTATCCAGCTTTTGCGGGTTGCCCTTAACGCCGGCATTGTTATCATAATTGTTGATGGTTGAATTGGTGCGCTGCCACTCTACGCCCAGGTTGGTGGCCCAGGCGTAGCCCGGATGCGCGCCTTCCAGTTCAAAATAGCTGCGCAGGCTGTAGGTGTCCTCGGCACGTTGCTCATAATTAGTGATGAACGGATTGGCAAAATCTACGTGCATGGTAGATAGCGAGGTGACGTTTTTGAGGTGATCGCTTAATCTGGCCTCGTTAACCACGCCGCCCAAAAATACTTTGGTGGTGATACGAATTTGCTGATCGATAGCGCCGGGAACGGTTTTAGTAGCCGGCCTTGCCGCCTGCGGGTCGGCCTGCATTTGAGCGAAGGTAAGGCCGCCGGGAGTTTGGTAGTTTAAGTTTGAATATAGGGCCAACACCTTCAGTTGCTCTTTTGCCGAAAAGCTGTATTTATCGGCCAGTTGGAAGTAGTCGCGATGCATATTACTATGCTGGCGATAGCCGCCGTAATTTTGGTAGGCCTGGCTTAGGTTTAACTGGTTGTTTGCACCTAGGGCCTGCACCATGGCATTTTGATGCAAAGCACTGTATGAGCCCCCGTTGAAGCCGACCTTAGCGTAATTGCTGTCGGCCGTATTGCTGTTACTGATAGGCCGCAGGATAAGCACCCCGCCCGAGTTAGCGCCAAACAGGCTGCCATCAGGGCCTTTTAACACTTCCAGGCTTTTAACGCTGTTTACATCGATGGCATTCAGGTAGGTATTTCCCCCGGCATCGGTAAGCGGGATCTCATCAAAATAAACCTTAACATCGCGCACCCCAAATGGCGACCGCAGCAAACTACCCCTGATGGAAAGTCGGTAACTGCCCGGTGAACGCTCCTCCATCTTTACGCCGGGTATGGTATTCATGGCAGGCACCAGCGAATTATCGGCCTGTAGTTTTAACTGCTGCGGATAAAGCACCCCAATCGGCGCCGGCACATTAAAATAAGGCTGATTGAAAAGATAAGAGCGGACCACTACCGTTCTAATGGTATCGCTAATGATGGTTTTGTCACCCTGTTGTTGCGCGTTAGCGGCACAACAAGGTATTAGCAACGATAGCAGTACGGCCCGTAGTTTAAACATAGGTTGGGGTTGATGTTGAAACAAAAATAGCCTTTTTGCAAAGGCTATCAGTATGTTGGGTTGTAATTTTATTATGGCTGGTATGCAGATCAAACCTCGTCATGCTGAGCGTGAGCGAAGCATCTCAACTTTGCATGTCGTCTTTGGATATCGGGGATGCTTCGCTCCCGCTCAGCATGACGAAGTGGTGCGGTGACGGCCACTACTCCGCCAATACCGTAAACTCAAAATCCAGCGGATGAAAATTGCGGATCAATTCATCGATAAAAAACTGCCCCCATTTTACGTAGAACAGGCCGAAATTCTCGGTACGTTCCTGCAGGCTATCTTTAGGGAACAGGTCGGCTTTGATATGATCTAACTGGTTGATGCGGGTTGCATAGTTACGGCGTTCGGCGCGGGTTAACTTCTTTTCCAGGTTATCTATCGCGTGTTTGAGGCGTGCCTGCACGGCTTCGGTTGATGGGGCGAGTGTTGGGTCTATCTTCGCGGCGCGTTCTTTTACGCCGGTAAAAATGGCTTCCAGTTGTGCCCATTCTTGCTGCAAGCTAAGGTTATGATCGCTGTTCTGTTTTATCCAGTCGTTTTTTAGTTTATCCGTTGGTTTGAATAAGTCGGCAGGAGTGAGGCCCATGCGGGCTATTTTAGGGGTAACTTCCTTAGGGATGATCAAACCCGAATTACGCAGGATGAGGATAGGGAAGTCGATGCCGTAATGATCGAAGTTTGATTTCAGCTCCAGCCAGTAAACCACCTCGGCGCCGCCGCCTATGTACGCCACATTGGGCAGTATCACCTCCTGGTATACCGGGCGCATCACCACATTGGGGCTGAAGCACTCGGGATGTGCCTGTATCTCGGCTTTTAGTTGATCTTCTGTAAAGCTGATATCGGTATTTAATACTTTGTACAGGTTGTCTTCAAAAACCAAACGCTCACGCAGTTTATCTCCCAGGTAAAAAAAGTTGATCTCGCGCGGGTTCACCTGTATGTGTACACCGGCGGCTTCCAGCAGTTTATTGGTTTCGGTGATGTGTTTGAAGCTATTCTGCTGGATGATATCCTGTTCGATGATCGGCGCAAACTGTTTTTTGAAACGGCTGTCATCAGCATCGATAATTACCAATCCGTATTGACCGAATAAAGCGTTTACTAAATAACGGGTAGCGTCGGCCAGTTTATCAAATTTAGTGTAAGCTGTTTCTACCAGTTCGGCCAGTTCGGGGCCGTGGTTCTCCATGCCCAAAACGCCTTTGTACTGGTTAAGTGCCTGGCGCATGCTGTGCGGGTCGATGCGGCCGGTGGCGCCGCTGGCCTCGTACCACCAATGTACTTTTTTGCCGCCGATATTGGTATAGTTGATCTCGGCAAAGTCGTGGTCTTCAGATGCCATCCAGTAAACCGGGACAAAGTTTTTATCGGGGAAAGCCTCTTTTAACTGGCGGGCCAGTTTTATAGCGGTAACTATTTTGTAGATGAAGTATAGCGGACCGGCAAAAATATTCAACTGATGGCCGGTGGTAACGGTATAGGTGTTATCAGCCAAAAGCCCCCTAACCCCCTGAAGGGGGAATCCAGTTTTAGCATATGGTGCTATGGTGGCGTATTGTTCGGTCAATACTTCAACCAACACCTGCCTGTCGGCTACTACCTTTTTGTTGTTGAACAATTGCGCGAAGCCGTCCATTGTGGGGCGGTAGCTATAGAACGACCGCAGGTCGGGAACGTCTTCCAGATAGTTGGTAACGGTATGAGAAAAGAAACCGGTGTTTTTATAGCTGATACAACTGCTGTCCATAGTTTTTGCAATTTCGGAAGTGCGATGTTCGATTTCGGATTTGGCCGGATCGTACACCTTTCATTTTTAGATGGTTCGAATTTAGATGTTATAATCTTATTTCAAACATACGGTAAAATCAAAAGCTATTATTTTACAATTGGTAGATATACAAGATATGATGTATAAACATTTGCGTGATTACGCGATAGGGATTGCAGAGGAAAGCCCGGAGCCGGAATGGGTAGCGCGTAGGGCTGGCGAGGACTTGGAACGGAAAGCCCGGGCCGAAGGCATCGCCATGATAGTCATTGGTCATTTCGCTGCGCTGTCATTGGTCATTGGGGGGATGAAGTCGCAGACTTCAATTTTATATGTAAGCTTCAGTCGCAGACTGAAGCCAGTGTGGGGTAGGATGGCGAGGACTTGGAACGGATAGCCCGAGCTGAAGGCATCGCCCACAAAATTAAAAAGAGTAACTTGTCATTTCGAACGAACAGCGCTGGATGGTGTGTTGGAGTGAGGAGAAATTTTGTACGTGTAGCCGGTCGCACGTATAAGATCGTCCGTCGCACAACCGCACATGCCCTGCCCTTGCTCTGTCTGAAATGACAAACGGCAATCGTATAGCCGAATTATCAACCTACTTTACGATCTCGCCATACAGGTCGAAATCCTCAGCGCTGTCAACTTTTACGTTCACAAAGCTGCCTACGGTGGCGTAGTTCACGCTGGCATCTATCAGCACCTCGTTATCTACCTCGGGCGAATCGTATTGGGTACGGCCAACAAAGAAATCGCCGTCCTTTTTGTCGATCAGTACTTTAAAGGTTTGGCCAACTTTCTCCTGGTTCTTATCGAACGAGATGCCTTGCTGAATCTCCATAATAGCATCGGCGCGTTCCTGTTTAACTTCATCCGGAACGTCGTCAACTAAACTATGGGCATGCGTTTTTTCCTCGTGCGAGTAGGTGAAACATCCCAGGCGGTCGAATTTGGTATCGGCTACCCATTGCTGCATCTCTTCGAAGTCGCGCTCGGTTTCGCCGGGGTAACCGGTGATCAGCGTGGTACGCATGGCAATACCCGGCACACGGTCGCGGATCTCGTTCACCACGTCGATGGTTTTTTGCTTGGTGATACCGCGGCGCATCGACTTCAGCATGTTATCGGTAATGTGCTGAAGCGGCATATCCAGGTACTTGCAAATGTTCTCGCGCTCGTTCATGGCGTCCAGTATCTCCATCGGGAAACCAGAAGGGTAGGCGTATTGCAAACGGATCCACTCGATGCCGTTCACGTCGCTCAGGCGGCGCAGCAACTCGTCAAGGTTGCGTTTGCCGTATATATCCAGGCCGTAATAGGTTAGGTCCTGCGCTATCAGTATCAGTTCTTTGGTGCCTTGTTTGGCTAAACTTTGGGCGTTGCGCACCAGTTCGTCCATCGGCGTGCTCATGTGTTTGCCGCGCATCAGCGGTATGGCACAGAACGAGCACGGGCGGTTACAGCCCTCGGCAATTTTAAAATACGCAAAGTGCGATGGGGTGGTCAGCAGGCGCTCGCCGATCAGTTCGTGGCGGTAATTTGCACCTAACGAACCCAGCAGGTTCTGCAGGTCGTTAGTGCCATGCCACGAGTCTACGTTGGTGATCTCAGCTTCCAGTTCGGGTTTGTAACGCTCGGACAGGCAGCCGGTAACAATTACCTTGCCTACCTTACCTTGTTCCTTCAGCTCGCTGTATTGCAGGATGGTATCGATAGATTCCTGCTTGGCATTATCGATAAAGCCGCAGGTGTTGATCACCACAATATCGTTCTTCCCTACTTTATCCGCCTCGTGCACCACATCAAAAGCGTTTCCTTTCAGCTGGCCCATTAATACTTCGCTATCGTAAATATTTTTAGAGCAGCCGAGGGTTACAACATTAACACGTTGTTTAACGGGGGCTTTTGGTGCTTTGCTTACTTCTTTTGTCTTCATGTATTAAAGTTTTGTCATTATTAGAAGCCTCACCCTGCCCTCTCCAAAGGAGAGGGTTCTGAAATTTCTTAAGTCCTCTCCTTTGGAGAGGATTTAGGTGAGGCAAACGTAGCTACGCTCCTCGCAATGACAATATGTTTTATTTGAATAACGATTCCACGAACGACTTCCTGTCAAACAACTGCAGGTCATCCATCCCTTCACCCACACCTATATATTTAACCGGTATCTTAAACTGATCTGATATACCGATCACCACGCCGCCTTTGGCTGTGCCGTCCAACTTGGTAAGGGCTAAGGCATTAACGCTGGTGGCTTCGGTAAATTGCTTGCATTGTTCTATGGCGTTTTGCCCTGTACTGGCGTCCAGCACCAGCAATATCTCGTGCGGGGCACCGGGGACTACCTTTTGCATCACATTTTTAATTTTGGTCAGCTCGTTCATCAGGCCAACCTTGTTGTGCAGGCGGCCGGCGGTGTCAATAATTGCCACATCATCGCCATTGGCTACTGCCGATTTCAGCGTATCGAACGCTACCGATGCCGGGTCTGACCCCATGGCCTGCGATACCACACGCACTTTAACGCGTTCGCCCCACAGGATGATCTGATCTACCGCCGCCGCGCGGAAGGTATCGGCAGCCCCCAGTACAACCTGGTTGCCGGCTTGCTTCAGTTGGTGGGCCAGTTTACCTATGGTGGTGGTTTTACCCACGCCATTTACGCCCACCACCATAATTACATATGGTTTATGGTCGCCGTATTCAAAACTTTGGAAATCGTTACTGTTATTTTCGGCCAGCAGTTGTTGTATCTCGTCGCGCAGGATGCCGTTCAGTTCGGATGTGCCGATGTATTTATCGCGGCTTACGCGGGCCTGGATGCGCTCAATAATTTTGAGGGTGGTTTTAACGCCTACGTCGGATGTTACCAATATCTCTTCCAGTTCGTCCAGCACATCGTCATCAACGGTAGATTTACCGGCGACGGCCTTGGTAAGCCTGGAGAAGATATTATCCTTGGTTTTTTCTAAACCGGTATCCAGCGCCTGCTGTTGCTGCGGGGTAGCTTCCTTTTTCTTAAAAAAATCAAATAATCCCATTAGATCAGAATTTTCAGAATTTAAGGATGTTCAGAATTGATGAGTTTTAAAATAAGAATTTTCAAAAGTATTCTGAAAATTCTAAAATTCAGTAAATTCTGATTCCAGACAGTTAACAAAAAAAGCCCTCTCGTGAAATACAAGACGGCCTTTTGTTATTTTTTTATTCGGTAATTAGCTTTTAGCAATAACGTCCTTAACGGCTTCGTTAGGAACAATTGCTTCTTTAAACGAGTAAGCACCAGTTTTAGGCGACTTAACCATTGTAATTACTTTTGAGAATTCTTTGCCTTTGCCTGTTTTCAGGGTTGCAACTACTTTCTTTGCCATTGCTGTATATTGTTAAATGTTATTAGTTAAAACTAATTACTTAATTTCTTTGTGAGTGGTTACCTTCCTTAACACCGGGTTAAATTTTTTCAATTCTAACCTTTCAGTGGTGTTTTTTTTGTTTTTGGTGGTAATGTAACGAGACATGCCCGGCATGCCGCTTTCTTTATGCTCAGTGCATTCTAAAATTACCTGAACCCTGTTGCCTTTTTTTGCCATCTTAATATGATATTATGGTTTGAGGACCTTTTTATGACCGCTGAATTTCACAACTCGGCAGGCCGATCGCTCAAAGCTTGTTGCTAATTAAATAGAACCTGTTTTTACAAATTTGTTAATGCAGGCAGTGATGCCGTTTTTGCTGATGGTTTTAACAGCCGAAGTAGAGACTTTCAGCGTGATCCATTTATCTTCCTCAGGGATATAAAACTTTTTCAGTTTTAAGTTTGGATAAAATCTGCGTTTGGTTTTAACGTTCGAGTTAGAAACGTTGTGCCCGGTCATAGCAGCTTTACCGGTTAAATCACATATTTTTGACATGACAAATCTTTTTAATTGTATCCTTTTTCTCAAAAGAGTTTGCAAATATCAGGTTTTTCTGTCAAATATTCAATAGGTTACTCAAAAATATTTTCAAAAAGTTTTTACAGGGATGGAACTATGTTAAAACCATCAATAACTGGCGGGAGTATTCACATCAGGGTTTGCCGGAGCATATTTGATCAGGATGCTATCACCCGGTTTTAAGTTGTGATCTCCCGAGCATCCTTTATATGTTTTTCCATTCAACATAAATTGATAATAGTAGAAGAAACTATGCGAAACAGGCGAATTGGGCAGATAATTCTTTTCATCGATGATAACAGCTTTTGTTGAGCGGGACCCCGACGCTAACAGTTGGTCTGCTGTTGATCCGTTAAATACCCCGGATATCAGATACGCGATGACCCCAAAGGCTAACAGCAGATAGATATAGATCATTACATTCTGGCCTGTTTGTGTTTTCTTTCTGCTCACAAGTTTTAAACTATTTATTTATAATAAACATACGCCCGTTCCTGTATGCTTCCGGGCGATGAGGTGCCGTTCTTATAGTCGGTTTGTACGGTGCGTTTTGTCCAGTTGCCTTTGGTATCGTACGTTTTGTAAATAAAATAGGTAGTGCTGTTCAGTTTGCCGGTGGTATTAAAATTCGTGGTTTTGCTCTCATTGCCGCGCTGGTCGTAATTGTATTTAACAATGATATTCACATTGCCTTTTCTATCCAGCATGGTTATTTCGCTTAGGCGATTGGTCTCATCGGATTTATAAAGCGTTTTTAACTCGGCAGATAAAATAGAATCCTGCCGGATATTCCCCCCACCATCGTAGCTGATAACAGACCGCATTTGCTCACCCGGCCCTTGCTCAACATCCGACCTGGTAAGTATGCCCCGCGCATCGCGGTGGTGCGTATAGGTGGTTATCGTAGTATCCAGTGTTTTTTTATCCGAATACATATTGATGCTGTTTTTAATATATGCCGTAACCCGCGAAGTACTTCCAGCCTTATCAAATTTTGTGATAAATCTGAATAGGGTATCCTTTACCGCGGGTACTGTGCCTTCTTTTTTTATTGGGGTATCGGTTTGCGATAACTGCATTACCCGGCCCTTCAGGGTTTCATCCTGTTTAACAGTGCGGGTGGTTTGGGCGGTGCTGTTATATATAAAGGAGCAAGATATGATAATAACCGCGAGTGTAGTTTTTATAAGATTCATGAAAAAGCAATCGATCTACGATCTGTATTTTTTTAAATTTATCATAAATAAACGTGCGCCGATTGCGATAAGTATGCCGATTAAAAAACCGTATAAAATATTGCCACGCGTAAAGAATGTCATGAATGGGCCAATAGCTATGGCTATTGGTAAATAAAACTCCTTAAATTGTTTTTTAGTAAACATACAAGAGAGGCTGTTTTAGCAAATCTAACCATTTGATAAGTAATATCCGTGCCATGCAAATACTTGTATCAAATAATAGCCGGATAGATAATACTATCCTATCCTTTTTGATTTTTCCATGCACACATCAAGCATAATTTACTAATTTACGCCCACCATTCAGTAAACTTATGAAAATCACTTCTTTCGACGAATACAAGCAGATCTATCAGTACAGCGTTAACAATCCCGAGCAATTTTGGGCCGGCATTGCCGAAACTTTCCAATGGCGCAAAAAATGGAATAAAGTACTGGAATGGAACTTTACCGAACCCCGCGTGCGCTGGTTCGACGGCGCTAAACTGAACATTACCGAGAACTGCCTGGACCGACACCTGGATACCATTGGCGATAAACCTGCAATCATATGGGAGCCGAACGACCCGTCGGAAGATTTCCGTGTGCTAACCTATAAGCAACTGCACAGCAAAGTTTGCCAGTTTGCCAATGTATTAAAAAATAACGGCGCTAAAAAAGGCGACCGCATTTGCGTGTATATGCCCATGGTGCCCGAGTTGGCCATCGCCATTTTGGCCTGTGCCCGTATTGGCGCTATCCATTCGGTGGTATTTGGCGGTTTCTCGGCGCAATCTATTGCCGACAGGATCCAGGATGCCGATTGCAATATCGTGATCACTGCCGATGGCGGTTTCCGTGGTGCCAAGGATATCCCGCTGAAAAGCATTATCGACGATGCCCTGGTACAGTGCCCATCGGTTAAGCGTGTTATCGTGCTTACCCGCACCCGCACACCGGTAGCCATGATAAAAGGCCGCGATGTATGGTGGGAAGATGAAGTGAAAAAAGTAGAAACACAAGGCAACATCGACTGCCCGGCAGAAGAGATGGAAGCCGAGGATATGCTGTTCATCCTGTATACCTCAGGTTCTACCGGTAAACCTAAGGGCGTGGTGCATACCTGCGGCGGCTATATGGTTTACGCGGGATATACTTTTGATACCACTTTCCAATACCAGCCCGATGAGGTTTACTTCTGTACGGCCGATATTGGCTGGATCACCGGGCACTCGTATATCGTATATGGCCCATTATCGCAGGGCGCAACCTCGCTGATGTTCGAGGGCGTACCTACCTGGCCTGATGCCGGGCGTTTCTGGGATATTACAGATAAGCACAAAGTAAATATATTATATACCGCCCCAACGGCTATCCGCTCGCTAATGAGCTTTGGCGATGAGCCGCTGAAAGGCAAAGACCTGAGTTCGCTGAAAAAACTGGGCTCGGTAGGCGAACCGATAAACGAAGAGGCATGGCATTGGTTTGATGAGAAGATCGGCCATGGCAAATGCCCGATAGTGGATACCTGGTGGCAAACCGAGAACGGCGGCCACATGATCACCCCGATAGCCGGCATCACGCCATTGAAACCGGGATATGCCAGTTTGCCGCTGCCGGGCGTACAACCAGTGTTGGTAGATGAAAAAGGTAACGAGATAGAAGGTAACAGCGTTAGCGGCAACCTGTGCATTAAGTTCCCATGGCCGGGCATGCTACGCACCACCTATGGCGATCACGAGCGTTGCCGCCAAACCTATTTTGCTACTTATCCCAATATGTATTTCACCGGCGACGGCTGCCTGCGCGATGAGGACGGCTATTACCGTATTACCGGCCGTGTAGATGATGTGCTGAACGTATCAGGCCACCGTATTGGTACGGCCGAGGTAGAGAACGCCATTAACATGCATAGCAGCGTGGTAGAATCGGCCGTGGTAGGTTACCCGCACGATATTAAAGGACAGGGTGTATACGCCTTTGTGGTAAGCCCTAACCACCAGGACGACCAGGAACTGGCCCGTAAAGATATCATCATGACGGTAGCCCGTATCATCGGCGCTATCGCCAAGCCGGATAAGATCCAGTTTGTGAGCGGCCTGCCCAAAACACGCTCGGGCAAGATCATGCGCCGCATCTTGCGTAAGATAGCCGAGGGCGATACCAGTAATTTGGGTGATACATCGACCTTGCTTGATCCGGCTGTTGTGGAGGAGATCAAGGCGGGGGCTTTGTAGGTCATTGGTTCATTCGCTGCGCTGTCATTGGGGCATTGTTTCCGCCACGTCATTGCGAGCGATAGCGTGGCAATCCCCGGTAGGCAGAGGTTTTTGAAGAACAGGTGTAGTATTTGTGCAAGTAACAAAATGCTATGGCAGATATAGAAGTTTTTAAGCTGAATAATTGCGATCCTGAGGAGATCGAGGATATAATTCTGAAAATTGAAAAGTCTTTTAGACTAAACTTTAAGCAAGGGGACTTTAAAGACGTTAAAACGTTTGGTGATTTGTGTGATATTGTAATGGATCGAATTGAAGGTGAAAGCGTAAATAGCTGCACTTCACAGCAAGCTTTTTATAAAATTCGTGATGCTATTATTGGTACTTGTTCCATCGATAGGGATAGCCTGACACTTGACACAGAACTGTCTTTCATATTTCCACGAAGAAATCGAATTTATAAGGTAAGGCAATTTCGTGATCAGCTCGGCATCCGGGTAAATATTTTAGGCATTAAAAACTGGTTAGGCTGGTTTATTACCGTTTGCTTCATTCTTTCTTTTGGTTTGCTTTTTATTAATTGGCTGTATGCCTTAATAGCGATTGCTGCCTCCATAGGTATGTATAGATTTAGTTACTTATTTGGTAAAGAACTGAAAATTAATACGGTTAGGCAATTAACAGAATTAGTAGCTACCGAACACTATAGATTGTCGCGAAGAAATTCTAAAAGATATAATAAAAAAGAGGTTGTTGATACAATCAAACGTATATTTATTAATGATTTAGCTGTTGCTGAATCAGCACTTAACCGTGACTCTGCATTTTAAACGGCAAGACTTATTCCACCAATGTCAAAAGAAACCACATACCTATATCGCCCTGTCGGGCCAAACGAACTGGCCAAGATCGAGGAGTCGGGCTGGAAACGGTTTCCCAAGCGCCTGGCACAGCAACCTATCTTTTACCCGGTGATGAATGAGGAATATGCTGTTCAGATAGCGCGTGACTGGAATGTGCCGGCATCGGGTTCGGGCTATGTTACCAAATTTGCTGTCGATGCCCAATATCTGAAGAAATTTGAAGTGCAGAATGTTGGCGGCCCTATCCATAACGAACTATGGGTGCCAGCCGAAGAACTGGAAGAATTTAATGATCAGATAGTTGGGCCAATAGAAGTGACGCAAAGATTTTTTCGGGACGAAAAGGAATAATAAGCAATAACGCTTACCGGCTTTAAACTGGTAATACCCTTTCATCGTTTGGCAGGGGCATGTAAAACATCGCACGCTTGCGGGATTTCCGCGTCGTCTTGGTTTATATTTGAGCGGTTGTGCTGTCAAACTACTTTTTGTCCAGGCAAAGCGTTATCGCATCCACCACCCGCTTGGTTTCCTCGGGGTCGCGCACCTGTATGCAATCGGCGCCGGTGGTGCGGGCGGGGTAATCGTTGCCGCCCTCAAAAAGGGCATCGCCAATAAATATCATTTGCGATATTTTAATGTCCAGCACCTTTTTTAGCTTGCGGATGCCATAAGCCTTGTCAATCCCCGGCTTGGTAACATCGATAGAAGTGGCCCCGCCCATATTTACCGAGAAGCCCGAGAGCGTTCCGTTCAGTATCTTCTTGATCTTTTTGCGCTTCGCGAATTTTGGGTCCCACTTTTTCTTCTGTTCCAGCGGCGCCTGCTGCCCTAATGCCGAAAAGGTGACCTGGCTGCCCCGGTCCTCAATTTGATCGCCCCAGGTTTTGCGGGGCTTAAAGCCGGTTTGCTCTACCGCGGCGTTAAGGTTATTAATGATGGTGCTCTTCTCTTCGGCCGTAAAGTTTTCGGCGTATAAGGGCTGCCAGCCTTTTTTAAACTGGTAAAACTTGGTGCCGCAGGTGGGCAGGATGGATAGGCGCTTCATCCATCGCTTATCGGGCAGGTGGGCCAAAACCTGCTTTTCAAATTGTGGCCAGTCGCCGCCGGAGATGATAGCGACGCGGGCTACCTGCAAAAGGCGGGTGAGGATATCGGCCATTTCCGTATCGATAGCAGCCTTGCTTTCGGCCAGCGTGCCGTCCAGGTCGAAGATGATCAGTTTTTTCATGGGGAGGGGTTATTGGATGATATCCAAACAACACCCGTTACCGGGATTTGTTCGTTTAATAAATATATAACATATACCGTTTTGGTTTTGGTATAAATTACTATGTTTGCATAATAAAAATGAAAAAGCCATGAGCCGTGAACTAACAGACTTTTCTGCACAAATAGACGAGCAGTTTGACTTTGACGACAGCACCAACGAAGCCCTTTGGGAAGCTTTGATGAGCATTTTTGAATAGGCTAAAAAGTGCCTGTGGGGACACAGATACCGGGTATAGCGATAGGGATTGCAGCGGAAAGCCCACAGCCGGGCTGGCTTGTGCGCCGGGGTGGCGAGGACTTGTAGCGTAAAGCCCGGGCCGGAGGCATCGCCCTAAATGTCTGAACCGTTGAATCACCACATAATTCGCTGTGATATCATTCGACTGTTGGTAAAGTATTGTCATTGCGAGCGATAGCGCGGCAATCCCATAGGACAAGCAACGAGGACCTGCCTATGAGATTGCCACGTTGCTACGCCCCTCACAATGACAATTTTCTTTCTAACTCAACCCGATCTTCGCATCTACCATCTCAACAATCCTCGCCTCGCGGGCTACGGCTTGCTTGGCTATCTCGTTACCGTTGGCGATGATGCCATCCACAAAAATCTTATCCTTATAACCCGAAGCGTTGATCTTCACATTCATGAACGCGCCCAGCACGGCGGTACGTGCGCATAGGGCAGCCACGCCGGCATCAGTTACCGAATTGGGGTTGCCGGTTTGCACCATGGCTTCAATTACATCCATGCTGTTGAGCGCCGCCTGCATCACCTTAAACGGTATCTCAATAGCGTATTTGGTGGCATGCTGAATGGCTTTGCTGCGGGCGGCCTTTTCTTCGTCGGTGCCTTTGGGCAAGCCAAAGGCTTCCATAATTTTGTTGAAGGCTACGGTGTCCAGGTCAACCAGTTGCAATAATTCGTCTTTGTAGCGCTGGCCTTGCTCGGCCCAGTCGCTAAACTCTTCCCACCTATCGTCCCAGCCTTTTTTGTGCGAACTGAGGTTGGCCACCATAGTAGCCAGCGAGGCACCCAGCGAACCCACATAAGCCGAAATGGAACCACCACCCGGCGCCGGGCTTTCGCTGGCCGTTTCGTTGGCGAAGCCCGTAAGCGTCATGCTAATGAGTTTATTATTGCTATCGTTTTTCAGCAGGTATTCGATGATCCGCTCTTCGGGTTTAAAGGGCGCCAATTCGTCCAGCCCCATCGATTTAATGGCGATACGGATCAGTTCACTCTCGCTAACACCTACCGAGCGTTGTTGCTTGCGCAGAAAGTATTTGCCGGCATCAAGCATGGTTTGCAGGGGTACCAGGCCTACCAACTCACTACCCGTTACGCGGATGCCACGGGCGGTAGCCTTGTTACAAACCTCATCAAAAGCGATATGCAGCGGCGTAACCGCGATATTGGTCAAATTCATGGAGATCTGCGCGATACCGTACTCCTCAATAAACCAGCCTATACCTTTTACCGATTTCAGCGTACCGGGGTGGTTAACGCCATCTACCATACGACCGGCCTCGCGAACATCAAAGGCAATGGCGTTGGCGCGGCGGGTTGAGGTGGTATTGAGGTTAACGTTATAAGCGATCAGGAAATCGCGCGCGCCGATAACCGTGCCACCTCGTTTGGCATCAAATTCCGCCGGACCAAAATCGGGTGCCCATTCGGGCTGTTTGATCTTCTTGAAGAAGCCCTCGTACTCGCCCGTGCGAATAACCGACAGGTTACTGCGGCTTTTATCGGCCTGAGCATATTCATACAGGTAGGCCGGTATCTGCAATTCTTCGCCAACCCGTTTGGCCAGCTTGCGGGCATATTCGGCGGTTTCTTCCATGCTGATGTTACTGATCGGTATCAGCGGACAAACATCGGTAGCGCCCATGCGCGGGTGTTCGCCCTTGTGGCGGCTCATGTCAATCAGTTCACCGGCTTTTTTTATGGCTAAAAAGGCGGCTTCGATCACCGCGTTGGGTTCGCCTACAAAGGTTACTACGGTACGGTTGGTGGCCTTGCCGGGATCCACATTCAGCAGCCTAACGCCATCTACTGATTCGATCTCGTCGGTGATCTGTTTGATGATATCGAGGTTAACGCCCTCGCTAAAGTTAGGTACACATTCTATTAGTTTTGTCATTGGTCGGTTGTGTTATTCGTTCTCAAATTTGTCATTTCGAGCGATAGCGGGAAATCTTGTACGTGCGATAAGTAAGTCGTATAAGATTTCTGCCGCTGGTCGAAATGACAAGCTATATAAGGTCGCCGTTTACATAAATTATATCCGGTTTCAGTTTCCCCTGGTAATACAATATCTCCCGATAGTCAGCGCAAGGGTAAGTCTGCATATCTGCCCGATAACCCTCGGTTAATACACCCCGGTCATTTAAGTTTAAAGCTTTGGCGGCGCGGAAGGTTAGTCCGGCAAATACCTCGGCTGTGCTTAGCTTTTCGGCGGCGCTCATTACGGCGGCCTGCATCAGCAGATCGCCCATGGGGGCCGAGCCGGGATTCCAATCGCTGGCTATGGCTACACAAGCACCGCCATCCAATAATTTACGGGCTGGTGCGTAATTCATTCCCAAACCCAGCGAAGCACCGGGCAGCGTTACAGCTACGGTATCTGAGTTGGCCAGCAGGTTGATCTCGTGTTTGGTACTGGCCTCTAAATGATCGGCCGATACTGCGCCCATTTCCACAGCTACCGTGCTGCCATCGGCAGTGAACTGATCGGCGTGGACGGTGATATCGAAGCCCATTTCCTTGGCTGCCAATAGATACTTCGTCGCATCAAAAGTGTTGAACGCGCTTTCTTCTATAAAGATATCTACCCGGTTGGTCAGTTCCTGCTGTTTGATAATGGGTAGCAGGTCCTGCAAGACATGGGTGAGGTATTCGATAGATGAACCGTTGAAATCCTTCGGCCTCATGTGCGCGGCCAGGCAGGTAGGGATAAGGCTTGCTTTAGTTTGCCCCGCCGCCTGTTTAATGGCTTTCAGTTGTTTTAATTCGTTATCGATGTTAAGGCCGTATCCGCTTTTAACCTCAATGGTGGTAACGCCCTCACTTAGGTGCCTTTCGGCGCGTTGTACTAAGGTGATTATCAATTCGGCTTCGCTCGCTTCCCGCGTTTGGGTTACCGAATCCCAGATACCGCCACCGGCCCTGGCTATCTCTAAATAGGTTTTACCCTGTATGCGCATGGCATAATCCTTTGCCCGGTTGCCGCCGAAGCAGATGTGCGTATGACAATCCACAAAGCCCGGCAGTAAAACATGCTGACCAGTTATTTTTTCCACTTGTGCCGATGGGTTTTCCTTGCGCAGCTTTTTAAAATCGCCCAAGGCAACAATGCGGCCGTTCTCGGTTAGTACGCCACCTTGCGAAATGATGTGCATTTGCTCGTCCTTTAGCGCACCTTTTATGGGCAGGCCGGTCATGGGTAATATTTGAGTGAATGGGCCGGTTAGTTTTTTCATTTTTTTAAGCTAAAAGCTTAAGGCATAAAGCCGAAAGCTGGATCTGCATTATTGATTATTACAAAGCTTTATGCTTTAAGCCTTCTGCTTTGGGCTTCTTCACCACACCTTCAACCCAAACTTTTCCGCCCATTCTTCAGCTTTATCATATCCCGCATCGGCATGGCGAAAAATGCCCATGGCCGGGTCGTTATGCAGCACACGTTTCAGGCAGGTATCGGCGCGGTCGGTGCCATCGGCAACAATTACCATACCCGCATGCTGCGAATAGCCCATGCCCACGCCACCACCATGATGGAACGATATCCATGTAGCCCCGCCCGATGCGTTGGCCATCAGGTTAAGCAGCGGCCAGTCCGACACAGCGTCCGAACCATCCTTCATGCTCTCGGTCTCGCGGTTGGGCGATGCTACCGATCCGCAATCTAAATGGTCGCGGCCTATTACGATGGGGCCTTTTACCTTGCCGGTACGCACCAAATCGTTAAACAGCAAACCGGCTTTCTCCCGGTCGCCTAAACCCAGCCAGCAGATGCGCGCGGGCAGGCCCTGAAATGCGATCTTATCCTGCGCTTTTTGCAGCCAGTTGATCAGCGCTTTATTTTCGGGGAAGGCCTCCATCAGCGCCCGGTCGGTAGTATAAATATCTTCAGGATCGCCGGATAAAGCTACCCAGCGGAACGGCCCTTTACCCTCGCAAAACAACGGGCGGATATAAGCCGGTGTAAAGCCCGGGAAGTTAAAAGCATCCGGCTCACCACCCTGACGGGCAAACTCGCGCAGGTTATTGCCGTAGTCGAATGTTATGGCGCCCATTTGTTGCAGTTGCAGCATCAGGCCCACATGGCGGGCCATGCTTTTTAGCGAGCGCAGCTTATAGATATGTGGATCGCTGGCGCGCAGACTGGCGGCTTTTTCCAACGTTAAACCATCGGGGATATAACCGTTCAGCGGGTCGTGGGCCGATGTTTGGTCGGTGAGCATATCGGGCACAATGCCGTCTTTTATTAGCCTGGCCAGCATATCGCCGGCATCGCTCACCAAACCTACCGATAGCGTTTCTTTTTTGGCCATGGCTTCCTTCACCCAGGCTATCGCTTCGTCGTACGATTCGGTCATGCGGTCGATGTATTGCGTATCTACCCTCTTTTGTATGCGCGATGCATCTACATCGGCACCTAAAAATACCCCCCCGGCCATGGTAGCGGCCAAAGGCTGAGCGCCGCCCATACCACCAAGACCGGCACTAACGATCAGTTTACCCGCAAGGTCGCCGCCGAAATGCTGGTTACCGCATTCCACAAAGGTTTCGTAAGTGCCCTGTAAAATACCTTGGGTACCGATATATATCCAGCTGCCGGCTGTCATTTGCCCGTACATCATCAGGCCTTTGGCGCGCAGCTCGTTAAAATGCTCCCAGGTGGCCCAGGCAGGTACCAAATTGCTGTTGGCTATCAATACCCGCGGTGCTTCGGGGTGGCTGCGCACAATGCCTACCGGCTTGCCCGATTGTACCAGTAAGGAATGGTGCTCGTCCAACTCCAGCAATAATTCGATGATCTTGCGTAGTGCTTCGGGGTTGCGCGCTGCCTGGCCTATACCGCCGTAAACCACCAGATCCTCGGGGTTTTCGGCTACCTGGCCATCCAGGTTGTTGAGCAGCATGCGTAAAGGCGCTTCGGTTTGCCAGCTTTTGGCGTGCAGTTGTGTACCCGTTGGCGCCTTGTACACCGGGTGGTTGGCATAGGTATTAATAAATTCCGAACTCGTCATGACTTAAATTGATATGGTTTTTTGCGGCAACAGCATCGGCCAGGGCCAAAAAGCTGCCATCGGTTATTATTTGGTGCAGTTGTTTAATGTCATCGGCAAAAACGCGGTCGTTCTGTATATGCGGCACATGTTCGCGGACCAACGCGTGGCAGGCTTCTATCACCTCGGTAGAGCGTAGCGGCCTGCGGAAATCCATCGCCTGGGTGGCGTATAGCAGTTCGATAGCCTGTATATATTCCAAATTGTCGATCACTGTATGCAGCTTGCGCCCGCTGATAGATCCCATGGATACATGATCTTCCTGCCCCAGCGATGTAGGTACGCTATCGGCACTGGCCGGGAAACAAAGCGTTTTATTTTCGGTCACCAGCGCGGCCGTTGTGTATTGCGGTATCATCAGGCCCGAGTTTAATCCGGCATCATTCACCAGCAATTTGGGTAAACCGTAGCGGCCTTCGCTCATTAGGTAGCAGCGGCGGTCGGCAATATTCCCCAGTTCGGCGGCGGCTACGGTGGCGTAATCTAAAGGCAGAGCCATCGGTTGCCCGTGGAAGTTTCCCCCGCTAATAGTATCATCGGCACTGAATATCACCGGGTTATCGGTAACGGAGTTTAACTCTATCTCTGTCAACTCCTTTAAATGCAGCCAGGCATTGCGCGATGCACCATGTACCTGCGGCATACAGCGCAGCGAATAGGGATCCTGCACCCGGTCGCAATTGGCGTGCGAGGTGTTAATTTCGGAATGATCTAACAAGGTCGCTAATCGCTTAGCCACATATTTGGTGCCTTTATATGGGCGAATGTTATGCAGGCGCGCATCAAAAGGCCTGGCCGAACCCATCAGCCCTTCTAAAGACATGGCCCCGATCAGGTCGGCACGATTCAAAGCATCGTTCAATCGTTGTACGGCTTTTACCGCAAAGGCCAGTATAAATTGGGTGCCGTTAATTAAAGCAAGGCCTTCTTTAGGGCCTAAAATTAGCGGCTGTAAGTTGTGTTTTTTAAGGACGGTATCCGATGCTACCCTTTGTCCATGTTCAAATACTTCGCCTAAACCAATTAAGGGCAGACATAAGTGCGATAGGGGAGCCAAATCGCCCGAGGCACCTACCGAACCTTTTTCGGGAACGAAGGGGATAATATCGTTATCGATATGCCAGATCAGCCTGTCTAAAGTTTCGGGGGCAACGCCCGAGAAACCTTGTGCCAGGGCATGCACCTTGGTGATCATCATGATCTTGGCTATCTCCTGCGGGATAGGGTTGCCCACGCCCACGCTGTGGCTGCGCAGGATATTGCTTTGCAGCAAGCAGGTATCTTCTTCGGATATGCGGGTATCGCAAAGCGGGCCAAAACCGGTGTTGATGCCATAAACCGGGTGATGCTCGTGAACGATCTGCTCTACATATCCCCGCGAATTGCGGATAGCGGCGCGGGCATCATCGCCAATAATACCTTTGGTTTTGCCCGCGGCAATATCAAGGCAAATACCAATGGTTAAATGTTCGGTGCCGTAGTGGAAGGTGGTGTTCATTTATCGGCGGGGGTTAGTTGTTTGTTCAGATTTTTGCTGATGTGGTTATATAGATCGTGCTGTTGCAGGGCCTGCTCAAATGCGGTAATGGCGGGCAGCATGGCATCGCAGCCGGGTTGATTACGGCTAATTTCATCCATGCTTAACATAATGGCATCCCAAACGGGCAACACCTGTTGCAGTAGCGCACGGCCCTTCCCGGTAAAAGTAATAAGTTGCTTACGTGCATCGTCGATACCGGGAGTGGCCATTACCAGGCCTTTTTGTTTAAGGTTGGTAATCAACTGACTGGCAGCCGGGTGCGATACCTCGGTTTGTTCGCTTAGTTCCTTAATAGTTAATGCTTCGTTTTGCGATAGCAGGTAAAACACCGGGAACCAGGCAGCATCAAACTCAATGCCTTCCTGTTGATAAGCATAGGTAATTTCGGAAAGGAACGCCTCGCTCAATCGCCTTAAACGGCTGCCTAAAGCAAGATATCCTAAACGTTGGTATAAATTCATACCGCAAATTATATAAGTGCTTATACAATTGCAAATTTATTTGTATACAGATGTTTAAATATTCATAAACGGCCTTTGTGTGTTAAAATGACATTTATTATGTTTGGGGTGTGGGAACCTCACCCCAAACCCCTCTCCAAAGGAGAGAGGCTTAAGAAATTAGTTTGATTAGGTGAGGCTCCTGATAAATCCATACATCCATCATCATGAAAAAATTGTTCCGTGCGGGCCTTGTCCTGTTTAATTTATTACTGATCGCCAAGCTGTCCATCGCCGCTAAGGTGGATACCGTAGAGACCTACAGCGATGCCATGCACAAAAAGATAAAAGCGGTGGTGATTCGCCCTAACGATTACGATAAATTGAGCGCCATGCCGGTGGTTTACCTGCTGCACGGCTTCGGCGGCAAATATTCCGACTGGCCCAATAATGTCCCGGCCATTCAGGAGCTTGCCGATAACTACCATATGATGGTGGTTTGCGCCGATGGCAACGTATCAAGCTGGTATTTGGACAGCCCCGTGTTATCCGACTGGAAGTATGAAACCTATGTAGGTACTGAACTGGTAGCCTGGATCGATAATCATTATAAGACGTTAAAGAGCCGCACCGGCCGCGCCATTACTGGTTTGAGCATGGGCGGTCACGGTGCCTTATATTTAGCCTTCAAGCACCAGGACACCTTTGGTGCGGCAGGCAGCACCAGCGGCGGGGTGGATATACGCCCGTTCCCCAATAACTGGAAGATGGCCGAGAAACTGGGTACCTATGCCGAACATCCTGAATACTGGGAAAAGAATACGGTGATCAATATGGTGAACCTGCTAACGCCGGGTCACCTGTCGCTCATCATCGACTGTGGCACCGAAGACTTTTTTTATAAAGTAAACTGCAACCTGCACGATCTGCTGATGCTGCGCAACATCCCGCACGATTTTTATGTTCGCCCCGGCGCGCATAACTGGCCTTACTGGCAAAACTCCATTAAATACCAGTTACTGTATTTCCACGATTATTTTGAGGCGCAGTTGAAGGCGGGAGCGAAGAAGTAAAATGATGTAGAGACACGATACTTCGTGTCTCTCTTATGGAGATCCAAAAAACAAAAAGAGACACGAAGTATCGTGTCTCTACATTGCCATAACGTATAATTTTCAACGGGGAGACACGAAGTATCGTGTCTCTACAGCTGTATAGATTTATTTCGTACTAACTGTCCCGCCCGTTTGTGTCACCACTCCGCTGGTAGTAAATATCGATTTCTTATCGCCTTTAGTATAGTTGCCACTGGTATACAAGCCACGGAAGTTTGTACCCGCTGCCACGCTGCCACCGGTGTAAACGGTATAAGCCGTTGCCGATTTTACCTTGGCGCAGGCATAAAGCATGGTGGTATAGTTTAAAGGCGCTAAAAAGGTCATGGCATCGGTACCGTCGGCAGCTTCAATGTGAACCAGTTGGTTGGCGGTGCCGCTGCCCATTACCAGCGAGTTAATGGTTGATGCCGTAGCGCTTGGGCCGCTGGTTTCGCTGCCTATGCCTACTACCACGCCGCCGGTCAGTTTCATCACGTTAGTATTGCAATCAAGGCCAGCCTCGGTGGCGGTGGTGCCAATGGCAACAGTTTTGCCACCGGTTATGGTGATGGTGCCGTTCGAATCCATACCGTCGTTCAGCTTACTATACAGGTACAAAAAGCCGCTGTTGATATTGATTGCTTTGGCCGCGTTCAGGCAATCGTCGGACGAAGTGATGGCGATATTGCCGCCGTTAATGGTGATGGCAGATAATTTGGTGGAAATACCTTCGCCCGTTCCAACATTAATATTTAAAGTACCGCCGTTGATATTGATATAAGGCGTGATGGTCGCGTCGGTACCCTCGTACGATGCGTTGATTCCTTTCTCGTTGCTGGCAAGAGTAAACTTTCCGTCGTTAATGATCATGCTGCCTTCTTCACACTCAATGGCGTCGCCGGTATTAGCGGTGATCTTCACGGTGCCGCCATCGGCAATAAAGCCGCTGTTGCTGTGGATGCCATCCTTAACAGCGCCGGTAACCGTAATGGTGCCGGTGCGGATGTGTACATAATCGTCGCTGCAAATAGCGTGCTTATAGTTGCCCTGCACCGTTAAGCTGCCCGTGCCGCTAAACACCAGTTGGGCCTCACTGAAGAAGGTTCCCTTCATGTCTTCGGTTGATGTAGGGTAGGTAGGGCTGTCGGTCAGCGTATTGGTACTGCCATCGGCCAAAACAACAAAGCAGCGTTTTTTAGATTGGATGTTAATAGCCGGTCCGCTGGTGCTGGTGATGTTAGCGCCATTCAGCGTAAGCTTAAACTTTTTATCGCTATAGATCTTAACCGAGCCGTTGGTGGTAGTTCCGGATACTTTATATTCAACGCCATCAACTTTTGATGTGATCACCAGGTTGGCGCCGCTTTGTACAATGGTTACGCCCGATACCGCATTGGTGATATTCACCGTAGTACCAAAGGCAATGGTTACTACGCTACCAAAAGTCGAGCCTTCTACCTGGTCATCGGTATTGGCGCCGGTTTCTTTCGATCCCTCGGCCGTGCCGCTGGTGATAGTGGTGCTGTCTATTTTTAGCGATGGGGTAACCGTTGGGCCGGTGTCTTCGCCGGATGTTTTTGTGCCTTTTTTACACCCGGGTGCTAAAAGCACGCAAAGCGTAAATGTTACAGGCAGGATAAGGTTGATTAAGCGGAGATTAGTTTTTGGGCGGAGCATTATAAATTGTTATTCGTTCGTATTAGAAAAATTAGGGACAAATTTAATTTATTTCCATAAGGGAAAAGAATTTTCATTTATTAAAATGCTTGATTTTGAGCCGGTAAGCTTAAAAAATACTTAAATACAGATGCCTTGATCTGTCGTTTACTTAACACCGGATGATTTCCTAATAATTACTTAACATGCAGCTATCATCCCGGTAACGTTGGTTCCGTAAAATCGCAATTGAGTATTTGCTGCCTGCATCACAACGGAAAACAAAAAATAATTGATAAAAAACTGGTATCTGTACCGGTTTTCGTCCTCTGATAATATAACCTGTATCATGGTTTGTTAAAAACGATCTGCCTAATTGAAATTAATATGCTGAAAAGAACAGGACTATGCGGTTACAGTAATTTTTATTACAGCCTGTGCCGGTTATCTATAATGTTTGTACATTTAATGAACCAATTACTATAATACCTGGTCATGTTTCAGCAGGGTTGCGATTTATGGAAGTTGTTTTTGGCGGGCGACAAGGTTGCGTTTCAGCAATTGATCGCGCAGCATTTCAGGCATTTGGTTAATTACGGCACCAAGTTTACCGATGATAAGGAATTGGTGAAAGATACCATACAGGAACTCTTCATCCGCTTTTGGGAAAAGCGCGCCAACCTGAGCGATGATGTTAATCCCCGTGCCTACTTGACCGCCTCACTACGTCGGGCGCTGCACCGCAAGATCCAATCGGTTAGCCGTTTCCAGAGTTTTGATGATGTAGAGAATAGCAGCGACCTGTTTGATATGGAGCTATCGGTAGAGAGCCGCATTATCGAAAAAGAATATGGCAGGAACATCGCCCGGGCGATAGCCCAGAATATGGAGGAGCTGCCCAAACGCCAAAAAGAGGTGGTTTACCTTAAATTCTTCCAGGAGATGAGCCGTGATGAAATATCCGAAGTGATGGGCATCAGCGCGCAAACGGTATCCAACCTGCTGCAAATGGCGCTTAAAAACCTGCGCACAAGGATATCAAAAGATCTGTTAGTATACCTGCTGCTGATTTTTGGCAATAAGCGTAATTTAGCCTGATGACTGGCAATTGCCCGTCAGTTTGTTTAATACCCCATTTAACAGATCCGACTCTTCACCACTGATACCTTCCAACGCCCTTTTCCTGTTCGACATGATCAATGGTTGGATATCTTTAATAATGGTGTTCCCTTTATCCGTCAGCGTCAGGTTAGACCGGCGTTTGTCCGTAGCGTGGGCGCTGCGGTTCAGGTAGCCCTTGGTTACCAGCAGTTCAATAATTCGTGTAACCGAGGCGAAATCCTTAAACACCATGGCCGCTATTTCCTGCTGGGCTATGCCGGGTTGCTGTTGCAGTGTTTTTAAAACCAGCCACTGGTCAATAGTGATATCAAAGCCGGCCTTAGTAATGTTTTTTTGGGCAAACTGCCGGTAGGTTTTAATGGCTTTCTCCAGGGTGTAAAAAAGGATATCGTTTAATTTTTCCGATGGCTGCATGGGCTATTTAAAGGGGCGTATGGTCAGTTACAGGTCAATGTCTGAATTTCCACGCCAGTAAAATTATCTGCAACATAAATGTTACAATTTGTGCGGTCTGATATATGGTAAGGCTACAGGTCTGCTGTGTCTATATAAATATATGGTTAAGCCGGGTTACGGGTGCCAATTGTTAACAGCTATCGTATGTTTAAACAGATCAATTTTACGGGGAAACTACGTGTGGCGCTTTTGCTGATACTTTTGCCGGCCGGTATCCAACCGACTTTTGCGCAAATGCCGCCAAATAATGTAAAGAATTTTGAACGCATCCCAGGCACCAGGCCCCGCAATATCATCTATATCCTGTCCGATGATCACCGGTACGATTTTATGGGCTTCACCGGAAAGGTGCCCGGCCTGCAAACGCCTAACCTTGACCGATTGGCCAATGAGGGCGCGCATTTTCAAAACGCCTTTGTTACTACCTCGCTGTGTTCGCCCAGCAGGGCTTCCATCCTTACGGGGCAATACGCGCATACGCATACGGTAGTAGATAACGAATCGCCGGCGCCGGTATCGCTCATTTACTTCCCGCAATATTTGCAAAAGGTGGGTTACCAAACCAGCTTCTTCGGCAAGTGGCATATGGGCGGGGGCGATGGCCATCCGCGGCCAGGCTTTAATAAATGGGTAAGCTTTAACGGTCAGGGCGTTTACTATAACCCGGTATTAAACATCGACGGTAAAATTGTGAAGTATAAGGACAGCGCCTATATCACCGATATTTTAACCGACCTGAGCCTTGATTGGCTGAAGAAGCGCGATAAAAGCAAACCCTTCTTCATGTACCTGTCGCACAAAGCCGTGCATGCCGATTTTATGCCATCTAAGGAAGATAAAGGCAAATACAAAAATATCCAGGTGCAGTACCCGGTATCGATGTTTATGACGGAGACCCCCACCAGCAAGAAGTTTACCCGGGGTGTGCGTGCCGATGGCAGCAAGTATACCTTTAATAATAAGGATATCCCCGCATGGGTGCGCGCGCAGCGCTACAGCTGGCATGGGGTTGATTACATGTACCATGGCGCTACCGACTTCGACCAGTTTTATGTGGATTACCTGGAAACCTTGCTGGGCATTGATAAAAGCGTTGGCCGGGTGCTGCAATATTTAAAGGATAACGGCCTGGATAAGGAAACGCTGGTGATATACATGGGCGATAACGGCTTTGCCTTTGGTGAGCACGGGCTGATCGATAAGCGGCAGGCCTACGAAGAATCGATGCGGGTGCCGCTGCTGGCCCGCTGCCCGGCGCTGATAAAACCCGGCACCAAGATCAAACAAATGGTGTTGAACGTGGATATTGCCCCCACAATACTGGAAATGGCTGGTGTGAAAAAGCCGAAGCAAATGCAGGGCATGTCGTTCTATCCGCTGATGCAGGGTAAGGATGTGCCATGGCGCAGCGAGTTTTTTTACGAATACTATTGGGAAAGTAATTTCCCGCAAACGCCAACGCAATACGCGGTGCGGACGGACCGGTACAAGTTTATCCGCAGCTGGGGTGTTTGGGATATCGACCAGTTGTATGATATCCAAAAAGACCCCTACGAGGTGAACAATCTCATCCGCGATCCTCAATATCAGCAAACGGCTAAGGAACTAAATGATAAATTATTTGACTGGATGGCTAAAACTAATGGTCTGCAAATCCCTTTAAAACCTATCTTAGAGAAGAAAAAAGATCATTTATACAAGGGGACGTGGTAGTTTAGACTCACCCGGTCGTTGCTTCGCTCGACCACCCTCTCTTGCCTTTGGCAAAAGAGGGGACAGATTATCAGCATTGCTTCCGCCCTCTTTCCGCGTAGCGGAGAGAGGGTCGACCAGCGAAGCGTAGTCGGGGTGAGTCCGCGCGACGCGACCTTTGGAATGGTTAACCATTTAGCATCCAACAAAAAACTATGTTCATTAAAAAACATCACATCCTGTTAGCATCGGCATTAATCGCAATGGCATCAGCTTGTAACCAACCCGCGAAGAACGGCAACGCGGCTACCGCTACAACAACAGCGGCAACGCCTGCACCTGCGGATACCGTGCCATTAAAAATGATACACATCCCCGGAGGGACATTTCAAATGGGTTCAAACGATCCTGCCTTTCCCGACGCGGCACCTGTGCACGCCGTAACGGTTAAAAGCTTTTGGATGGATGAGCACGAGGTAACCAATGCCGAATTTGCCCGATTTGTGAACGCTACCGGCTACCTCACTATTGCCGAGCGCCCTATCGACCCAAAGGATTTTCCCGGCGTGCCGAAGGAGAACCTGGTGCCGGGATCGGGCGTGTTTACGCCAACGCCGCAACCCGTATCGCTGGATGACCCGATGCAGTGGTGGCGCTATGTGAACGGGGCTAACTGGAAACACCCTTTCGGGCCGCAAAGTAACATCAACGGTAAGCAGAATGAACCGGTGGTGCATATCAGTTATACCGATGCCGCCGCCTACGCCAAATGGGCCGGCAAGCGCCTGCCTACCGAAGCCGAATGGGAGTACGCGGCGCAGGGCGGCAAAGGATCGCACAAATACTATTGGGGCGATGAGTTGAAGCCTGGCGGCAAATGGCAGGCCAATATTTTTGAAGGCCATTTTCCTGATGCCAACACCAAAGAGGATGGCTATGAAGGTGTAGCCCCTGTAAAAAGCTTCCCGGCCAATGGCTATGGCCTGTACGATATGGACGGCAACGTATGGGAGTGGTGCCACGATTTTTACCGCCCCGATTATTATAAACACAGCCCGGCGGTTAACCCGCAGGGCCCAACGGATAGTTACGACCCCGAAGAACCCGGCGCGGTAAAACGTGTGCAGCGGGGCGGCTCGTTCCTCTGTAGCGATCAGTATTGCATCCGCTACCGTGCGGGTAGCCGCGCCAAGGGCGAGGTCAACAGCGCGTCCAACAACCTCGGCTTCCGCTGTGTGAAGGATGACACTAAATAAAATAGATACATGTTAAAACCCATTTTAAAACCCGCTGCCTGCCTTGTTATCGCGTTGAGCCTGTCGTTCATCACCAACCATGCCGATGCGCCCGATTGCACCATCAACATAAACGCAGCCGAAGAACAGGGCATAGTTAGCCCGAATATCATGGGTTTTAATATTGTATACTGCTACGAGGGCGATGCCGCCTGGCAGAGCGGCAAAGGCAAGGTGCCGGAAATGTTAAGCGCTATCGGTACCCGGCAACTGCGCTATCCCGGCGGTACGGTGGTTACTAAATTCCATTGGGAAAAGCCGACCGGGCAGGGTTGGAGCGACAGCTGGTCGCCCGATTATAATCCTGCTAAAAATACCGATCCGTCGACCTTTATGGATATCGATGAATACCTGGGCGTAGTGAAAACCCAGCATACCGAACCGCTGGTGGGTATTAATATGGGGTCGGGCATGAAGTATAACCGGGTGCAGGAGGGTGTTGATGAAGCCATCCGGTTGATGAAGCACTGCATCGCATCGGGCGTAAAGGTGAAATACTATTACCTGGATAATGAACCCTATCAACCCGATGCCAATTTTACTTTTACGGCTGAGCAGTACGCCGAATCGGTAAACACCTACGCCAATGCCATGCGCAAGATAGATCCGGCGATTAAGATCATCGTAAACACGCACCCCAACACCGCCATGTACACTAAACAATTGCTGGCTATAGCCGGTAAAAACATCGATTTGGTGGATGTGCACATGTACTGGAAATTTAAGAACGCCACTTACGAAAACTGGCAAAAGGAGGGAGCGATGAAGCACCGCGGCATTGCGCCTTATTCGGAGCAGCGCGGCATCTTTGAAAAGATATTTGCCGATGCCGGCTACCCCAATATTAAAATGGTAGTGCTGGAATGGAATATCGGCCCACAGGGCCCCGACCATACCCCGCCAACCGAAGAACAGGCCGCGCTGATGGCATCGGAACAGTTTACGCAATATATCCAAAGTGGCTTGTTTATGGCCTGTTTCTGGCCCCTCTCATGGCCGCAACAGGCCGATTGGAGCAGCCGTGCCCTGATGAAGCAAAAGGATAACTACAAGCCCAACAAAATGTACCAGATGTTTACGCAATACGCCAATGTGCTGGGCCAGCAAAAGGTAAGCAGCACGGGCAGCGTACAAAATGTGATCAACCTGGCCGTTAAAAGTACCGATGGTAAAACCGCCTGGGTGTATATCATCAATAAAGAGCAATCAAAAGAGATGATGAACGTATCGGTGGCGCTGGATGGTTTTAAGGCCAAAACTTACACGGCCACAGGCTTTAATGGCGATGATAACGGCGGCGACAGCCTGGCCCTGCACGATGTGAAAATAAATAGTGTAAATGCTACACATTTTAATGTGCAGATACCAAAAAATTCGTTCACAAAAATTACCTTTAAAATATAAACCAATTACTAATATGACAGATAAATATACCCGCAGGGAATGGGCCGGCCTGGCGCTTACCGGCTTGGGCGCGCTGATGCTCCCTTCGTTTTTATCATCGTGCAAAAGCATGGCGGTGGCTGTGCCGCCCGTGTTGAAAGGTACACTGGCTGCCAAACAAGCCGCCGAGATTGGCATTGTATTGGGCGCGCAAACCTATAGCTTCCGCGATCATACGCTGGATGATGCCATCAAAATTATGGGCCAGTTAGGCATCCGCAGCTGCGAGTTGTGGAACGGCCACATCCAGCCAAAAACAGATTTGAAGGGCTGGCGGGCAAAAGACCATACCGACGAAATGAAAGCCATTCGCGCCAAATTCGATGCGGCGGGTATTACCATTATGGCTTATACCGATGGCTTCCGCGATAATTTTAGCGAACAGGAGATAGAGCAGGTATTCCGTATAGCGCGCGATCTGGGTACCGATACCATTACCACATCGGCCACCGTAAGCGTAATGAAGCGGGTGGATGTTTACGCGAAAAAGTACAAGATAAGGGTAGGCATGCACGGCCACTCGAACGTGAACAACCCTAACGAGCTTTCATCGCCTGATAGCTTTGCCAGGGGCATGGCTGGCTGTTCAAATTATATTGGTATTAACCTGGATATCGGCCACTTTACCGCCGCCGGGTTCGACGCGATTGATTACATCAAACAACACCACGACCGTATTTACTGCATACACGTGAAGGACCGTAAAAAGAACCAGGGCGAGAACCAGCCATTAGGCCAGGGCGATACGCCGATAGGCCCGGTATTGCGATTGATCCGCGATATGCATTATCCCATCCCTGCCCATATTGAGTACGAATACAAGGGCGGCGACAGCCTGGTAGAGGTTGGCAAATGTTTAGATTACTGCAAGCAACAATTAAAGGCTTAACATGGAAAAGGAAAAAGACCAGGCGGGCAACAGCGCCATCAGCCGCCGTAAGTTTTTGGGCAGCGCGGCCGCTTTGTCAGCGTTTTTTATTGTACCCAGGCATGTGCTGGGCGGCGTGGGTTATTTGGCGCCAAGCGATAAGATCACTATGGGATGGATAGGTGCCGGGCGGCAGGGCTTGTACTTGCAAGGTGCGTTCTTGAAAACAAATGAGGCGCAACTGGTAGCCGTGGCCGATGTATATAAAACTAAGGTGGATAACTTTATCAACATCACCAATAAATTTTATGCCGATGCAGGGCAGCAAAGCACCTATAAAGGCTGCACGGGTTACAACAACTTTACCGAACTGCTGAACCGAAAAGATATTGATGCCGTGGTAATTGCCACGCCCGATCACTGGCATGCCGCTGTGGCAGTACGCGCTGCGGCTGCGGGAAAAGATATTTACTGTGAAAAACCTTTATCGCTTACCGTGAAAGAAGGCCGGGCCATGGCCGATGCCGTGCGTAAATACAAACGTGTGTTCCAAACCGGCAGCATGCAGCGCTCATCGGGCGAGTTCAGGCAGGCGGTGGAGTTGATCAGGAACGGTTATTTGGGGCAGATAAAAAACGTAAAAGTGAGCATTGGCGGTCCGCCGGTGCCGTATAATCTGCCCGAGGAAACTTTGCCCGAAGGTTTGGACTGGAACCTGTGGCTTGGTCCTAACGAATACGTGCATTATAATCGTCTGCTCGATCCCATGATAGGCGACTCGGCCTGGGGCAAATGGCGCGATTTTAAAGGCTTAGGTGGCGGCGATATGACCGACTGGGGCGCGCATATGTTTGACATTGTGCAATGGGCCTTGGATATGGACGGCACCGGCCCCGTATCGGTAAACCCGCCCGATGCCGATCACCAGTTCCTTACCTATACCTATGCCAATGGTATCGTAATGACGCACGAGAACTTCGGCAAGCCACACAGCATCCAATTTAACGGCACCGAAGGTACATTAGAGATACAGCGCCAAAAGCTGGTAACTACCCCGGCGTCCCTGGCCACCAAAACCATTGGCGGTAACGATAAGCGGGTATATTTTAGCGATAACCATTATAAAGATTTCCTTGATGCCATCCGTAAACGCAGCAAACCGATAGCCGACATTGAGACCGGCCACCGCAGCGCCACGGTATGTAATATAGGTAACATAGCTTACGAGTTAGGCGTACCGTTGAAATGGGACCCAGCTAAGGAACGCTTTGATAACGATAAGGCCAATGCCTTGCTGGGCAGAGCGATGAAGAAGGAGTGGGCGGTGTAACACTAACCCGTCATGCTGAGCGCAAGCGAAGCATCATATCCAATCGTCATCCTGAGCGATAGCGAAGGATCCCCGATAAGCAGAGCGTAATTGCACGGCCGGGGATTCTTCGCTATCGCTCAGAATGACGTTGTTTTTTCAGCAACAATTCCGCAATCGCGATATCCTCCGGGAAAGTGATCTTGATGTTCTGATAATCACCATCACAAATATGTATCATGTGGCCGTCTTTCTCTACCACGCTGGCATCATCGGTAAAGCCATCGTTAAAAGGCTGCAGGTAGGCCTTCTTCAATAAACCCGACTTGAAAGTTTGCGGGGTTTGTACCAGGTATATCTCATCGCGCAGCAAGCTTTGCGATACACCGTTGCGAAGGCTGCGGATGGAGTCGCGGCTTTTTACGGCTACTACGGCGTTGCCGTATTCGGCAGCCTGGGTATAGGCATTGTCTATAATTTCGGTACTGGTAATGGGCCTTACGGCATCCTGCACGGCAACAAGACTGTCATCTGCTACCAGCTCCAAACCATTTTTTACGGAATGAAAGCGGGTATCGCCGCCGCTGATTATTTGATGTGGAATGGTAAAGCTATGTTCGGCGCATAATTCCTGCCAGTAGATGTGGTAATTGGGGTGCATCACCACAATGATTTCCGGCTGGTAGGCCGATCTTGCAAAAGCCTCAATGGTATACATCAGCACCGGGCGGCCGTTTAACAGAAGGAATTGCTTAGGCACTACCGACTGCATCCGGGAACCGGAACCACCGGCGACGATGATGGCGTATGCGGAGATATGAGATGATGGATTTGAGATATGAGACATACATGGCTAAATTATAAATTCTGGTATTTAAATTGACCTGTATTAAATAATTTGAAGTTTATTATTTAGTATTTTTGTTATATGGAACGGTTAATGATCAATATCCCGGAAAATAAAAGTGCACTGGTAAAGCAATTGCTGAAAGAGCTTGGGGTATCTTTTAAACAAGAAAAGACTGAAAAATTATCTGATCTGAAGAAAAATTTACTTGAAGTATCTGTTTGGTCTGACGATGACTTAAAGCCGATTGAAGACGCAAAAAATCATTTTCAAAACTTAGGTTCAGAAAAATGGTAATCGATACCAGTATTTTTATTGAACACCTTCGGGCAAAAAACAAAAGCTCAACTACATTTTATCAACTCTCTGACAATAGCGACCTTTTTATATCGGCGGTTTCAGTTTATGAACTTTATTTAGGCGCCAATACTCCCGTAAAACGCAGCGAGATAGATACATTGTTAAAGAATCTAACCATACTTTCTTTCACCGAAGATATCGCTGTAAAAGCCGCGGAGATCTTTTTGCAACTAAAAGCAGAGAACAAGTTGATTGAGTTTAGGGATATCTTTATTGCCGCTACGTGCCTTGTTGAACGTTTACCAATAGCAACCCTCAACAAAAAACATTTTCAACGGATCAAAACCTTAAAAGTGGTTTAGTTATAAACAAAAAATGTGAGATCGGTTTCCCAATCCCACATCTCGAATCTAACGTCTCAAATCTAATATTAGATGATCAGCATGGCATCGCCATAGCTGTAGAAACGGTATTTCTCTTTAATAGCTATCTCGTAAGCATTCATTACATGTTCGTAACCGCCAAACGCGCAGATCATCATTAACAGGGTCGATTCTGGCGTGTGGAAGTTGGTGATCATCGAGTTGGCGATGCTGAAATCGTACGGAGGGAAGATGAACTTGCTGGTCCAGTCGTTTACCGGTTTAAGGGTACGGTTAGCCGATACCGCCGATTCGATAGCGCGCATAGAAGTAGTACCAACGGCACAGATGCGTTTTTTACGTTCGATAGCGCGGTTAACGATGTTAGCCTGCTTCTCTTCGATAATGATCTGCTCTGAGTCCATTTTGTGCTTGGTCAAATCCTCTACTTCAACCGGGCGGAAGGTACCTAAACCTACGTGCAGGGTAACCTCGGCAAACTCCACACCTTTCAGTTCAAGGCGTTTCATCAGTTCGCGGCTAAAGTGCAGGCCGGCGGTTGGGGCAGCCACGGCACCTTCGTTTTTAGCGAATATGGTTTGGTAGCGCTCTTTGTCTTCGGCTGTAGCTTTACGTTTGATATATTTTGGCAGCGGGGTTTCGCCCAGGATCTCGATGTTGCGGCGGAACTCCTCGTCGGTACCGTCAAACAAAAAGCGGATAGTACGGCCGCGCGATGTAGTGTTGTCTACCACTTCAGCGATCAGCAGGTCGTCATCACCAAAATATAATTTGTTACCAACGCGTATTTTACGGGCCGGGTCAACCAAAACGTCCCACAGGCGCAGTTCTTTGTTCAGCTCGCGCAGCAGGAAAACTTCGATGGTGGCGCCGGTTTTCTCTTTGTTACCGTACATACGGGCCGGGAAAACCTTGGTGTTATTCAGGATCATTACGTCTTTATCGTCGAAATAATCCAAAACATCCCTGAATATTTTATGCTCAATTTTACCTGAATCCTTGTGCAGAACCATTAAACGGGCTTCGTCACGCGCTGCAGCCGGGGTATGCGCTATCAGCGATTCGGGCAAGTTGAATTTAAATTGAGATAATTTCATTGTTTATTATTTAAATAAAATTTTAGCGGGCAAATGTATAAATTTTTTAGTAATATTAAACGGATAAACCCCGTGTTTGTGTGGCAATTAGGTCATATTAAATAAAATTTACAAAAGCTGTAACCAAAGGGGCTACTGTGTGTCTAATTTAAACACGGCATGATATTTTTAAAACTCTTTAGGGAAAGCTTCATATTCGCGTTCGACGCGCTGCGTCAGAATAAGTTGCGCACCATGTTATCCCTGTTGGGGGTAACCATCGGTATTTTTGTAATTATCTTCGTTTTTTCGGCGGTAGATACGCTGCGTAACAACCTGCAAACCAGCGTAAACAAGTTGGGTAGCAATAGTATCTATATTCAAAAATTTCCGTGGATGATGGATGGCGACTCGCCCTGGTGGAAATACCTGCAGCGCCCCAGCCCTAATCTACGCGATTACCAAAAGCTAAGCGACCGCTCACAGACCGCCCTTGGTGTAACCTACCAGATCTATATCGATAACCGCACCGTAAAATATAAAAGTAATTTTGTGGAGAATGCCCGCATCAGCGCTGCCAGCCACGATTATTATCTTACCCGCGTCTTCGATCTGCAGGCCGGGCGTTACTTTACAGAGACCGAATCGCGCGCGGGGTCCCCGGTGGTTTTAGTAGGTGCCGATGTAGCCACAGGGTTATTCCCTTACGAAGACCCGATAGGAAAGCGTATAAAGGTGATGGGGCGCTATGTAACCATTATCGGCGTGTTTGCCAAAGAGGGTGATAGCATGATCGGTATGACCAACGACCAGCAGATCCTGATGCCGGTTAACTACGCCCGCAACGTTATTGATATACAAAGCGACCGTTACAACGCCCAGGTAGTGGTAAAAGGCAAAAACGGCATCACCGAAGGCGAGGTGGAAAGCGAATTGAAGGGCCTGATGCGCTCTATCCGCATGCTGCGCCCCGGCGAAGAAGATAACTTCGCGCTTAATAAAGCTACTATCCTTTCAAATGGGTTGGATCAGTTATTCGGTTTTATCAACGTAGCCGGGTGGATCATCGGTGGTTTTTCCATATTGGTAGGTGGCTTCGGTATTGCCAATATCATGTTCGTATCGGTTAAGGAGCGTACCAATATCATTGGTATCCAAAAATCACTGGGCGCAAAGAACTACTTTATCATGCTGCAGTTTTTAATTGAAGCAATTATACTTTGCTTGCTGGGCGGCCTGATAGGTTTAGGTATGGTTTACCTGCTCACCATAGGGGTTAAGGCCGCGGCTGATGTGCAGATCGTCCTCGATGTCAGCAACATGATCCTTGGAATTAGTATATCAGTAAGCATCGGCATTATATCAGGCATTATACCAGCCTGGTTCGCCTCAAAACTCGACCCTGTAGAAGCTATCCGAACCAATTAGTCATTAGTCATTTCACTTCGCTGTCATTAGTGAAAATAAAGAGGCCCGGATGCGTAAGCACCGGGCCTCTTTTGCTTCTGCAAACATGCGCAGCATGTTTGACTGTTGACCAATGACTAATCCACAACCGGTATCTTATAATGCTTGGATACTTTTTCAAACAGTATCTCGGGCATAAAGGGTTTGGTCAGGTAATCGTCCATGCCGCATTCGTGGGCTTTGGTGTAAGTTTCGGGCATGGCATCGGCGGTTAGGGCGATGATAGGCAGATCGGGTTGCGTTTGTTTAATTGCTTTAGTGGCCTCAAAGCCATCCATTACCGGCATTTGCAGGTCCATAATAATGAGGTCGTAACTGTTTTGGGCGGCCATTTCGGTAGCTACCAGGCCATTATTAGCCTCGCTGATGGTGACGTTCCATTTATTAAGGAAGCGACTGGCTATCAGGATATTCATTTTATTATCGTCAACCACCAGTACCTTCATGCCGGTAAGGTCGCCCTCCTGCATTTTTTGTACCGGGTTTAGCTGCGGTTTACTCACCGGTTCGGCGGTATATTCAAATTCGATAGTGAAGTTAAACTGCGTGCCTTTACCCAGGGCGCTGCTTGCCTTTATCCGGCTGCCATGCAGTTCAACCAGGCGCTTGATAATGGCCAAGCCTAAGCCTGTGCCACCATAGTTTTCCCTAAGGTTGTTTTCCTGCACAAAAGGTTCAAATATTTTCTCCAGGTTTTGCGGATCTATCCCTATACCCGTATCGGCAACGGTGAAGTTGATCTTTATTTTATTGCCATTGCGGGTTTCCTCGCGCACCAATATGGTAATGCTACCCTTATGGGTAAATTTAACCGCGTTGCTGATGAGGTTATTTAATATCTGGCTGATACGGATCGGATCGCCAAGCAGGTTTTTGGGAATCAGCTGGTCTACCTCTACAATAAGGTCCAGTTTTTTCTCCATCACCCGCACCTGGAACGATTGCCTGATATTATTGATCAGGGTGTTAAGGTTAAGGGCCACCTTGTTCAATTCCAGTTTGCCGGCCTCTATCTTATTGTAATCAAGTATATCGTCGATAATGCCCAGCAGGTTCTCGCCCGAAAATTTAAGGCTGTTCAGGTAAGGCAGCTGATCGGCGCGCGGGTTTTCCTCCAGCAGCAGGTTAGTAGTGCCAATTACCGCATTCATCGGGGTGCGGATCTCATGGCTCATGGTGCTCAGAAATTCCGATTTAAAATGCGATGACTTTTCTGCCTGCTCTTTTGCATTAATAAGTAATTGCCGGTCTTTTTGCTGATCGGTTATATCTTCGCCAATGCTGGTGGTTTGTTTAATATGGCCGTTCTCGTCGTAAATGGTGGTGTTTTGCCAGCTGATGACCCGTTGCTCTCCGTTATGGCATATGATGGGGTTAACATAGTGCGATTTGATGTGATGGTTTACGTACCAATCCTTAAAAACCGACCTTAAATTATCCGGGATAAAATTAGCGTACCAGTTAAGGCCCACCACTTCGTCCTGCCGGTAACCCAGCAGGTTGGCCAAAAACTTGTTGCAGTAAACGATATTCCCGCTTTTATCAAGCGTTATGGCTGCCAGTTTAATACCCTCCAGCACCTGCTTGTAGTTATCTTCGGTTTGCTGGATATTAATTTCGGCATTTTTACGGTCGGATATATCCTGTAAAGTGCCTATTACACTACGTACACAGCCTTGTTCATCATATTTAACCTTGGTGATCACCAAGCTCAGGAATTTGATCTTACCGGCAGGCGTGATGATCCGGAATTCGTACGATGAACGGCGTAAATTGATAGGGTTTTTCAGGAAGCCTAATAATATGCCCTTATCGCTTGGGTGCACATACTTAAGCAGTAATTTAAAGTGGCTGTAGCCTGCTTTAACAGTGTTTGGGTCTACACCATATATATAATACACCTCGGGCGACCATGCAATGTCCCGCTGGCCCGGGTACCATTTCCAGTTACCAATTTTGGCTATTGTTTGTGCTTCGCGCAATTCAAGCTGTGTTTTTTTAATGGTACGCTCAATCACCCGGTTTTCGGTAATATCCTGTATCACCCCGGTAACGCGTATCACCTGCCCTTTATCGTTCTTAACAGCATCGCCACGGGTGATGCGGAAATAGCGCAGGTTGTTTTTGGCGGTTAATATCTTATGCTGATTATCGTGGTGGTTATTGCCCGATACATCCGCGAAGAACTGGTAAACCGCCCGGCGGTCATCGGCCTGCACACGGCTGATGTAATATTCAAAGTGATTTTGCCCTTTGGGCAGGCTGTCTATCTCCAGTAAGGCATACAAATTCTCCGACCACGTAGTTTGCTTATGTTCCAGGTCGTACACCCAGTCGCCCAGTCGGGCAACTTTTTGGGCTTCCAGCAATTGCTGCTGCTTGGCCTTTAACGCTATAGCGTGCTTTTTTAGTTCGGTAATATCTGTTACCAATGATGTGGTGTTGCCCGTAAGCCGTCCCTTCTCATCAAACACCGGACTGATGTGCGATTGGAACCACTTGCCCGAACCAAAGAACGATGAAAACTCGATAGTAGTAGCTACACCATTGGCGGCTACAAAGTCCAGCGCGTCGTTAATGGTTTTTGCCTTTTCGGCGCCCAGCACATCGGTAACTGTTTTACCGCGAAATATTTCCAGGTCGACGGCAAACTTAGCAGCCTTATTGTACCAAAGGTTAAGGCAAACCTTATGCTCGTCGTACTCAAAAATAATATCGGTTAACGAATTAAGTATGGCCGATAATTCCTTGTTGCTGTCTGCATTTACCACACCGTTTTGATGATAGACCGGTTCGGGCATCCGTACAGGCTCTTCGGCAGGTGCCTTCATAGGTATTGCCGTTATAACAGGTGCCGGCGCAGGTATTGACGGTGGGGGCGGGGCAATTAACTCAGGCTCCGGCGCTGGGGCTGCTGCCGTAAATTTTACAGCCGGTTGTGCCGGGGCAATGGGTTCGCTTTCGGGTTCATCATCGTCTTCTTCAGGTTCTTCGCGCAGGCGCTTTAGCTTTTTGTATAGCATAAAGCCGGCTAAGGCTACCAATAACAAAGCAAAGCCTGCCAGCATAAAGCCGGAGGTTCTGTTTTCATTGGCGAGCAAAAAGACCCCTGTCAGCGTATACATTTACAATCGGGAAAGAAGCTATTATGTAAAAATATCTGTCGGTTTATAATTTAGCAAAGATAATTTTACAAACAGTAAATTTTTTATGAGGGGATAATAATACGCAGATTTAATTACATTTGTTACGTATACAATTAAATTTTCTATGTCGGAAACAGCACAGCTAAAAATAGGGGATAAAACATATGATCTGCCCGTAATTGAGGGTTCGGAAAATGAAAAAGCTATCGATATTTCTAAATTAAGGGACCTGTCGGGTTATATCACGCTTGATGTTGGTTACAAAAATACCGGTGCTACCAAAAGCGCCATTACTTTTTTAGATGGCGAATTGGGGATACTGAAATACCGCGGTTACCCGATAGAGCAAATTGCCGAAAAATCGACCTTTATTGAAGTTGCCTACCTTTTGATATACGGCGAATTACCAACCGCCAGCCAACTGAACGAGTTTCAAACCCTTATCAGCCGCCATACCCTGGTGCACGAGGATATGAAGAAATTCTTCGATGGTTTCCCGTCGGGTTCGCATCCAATGGGGCAGTTGTCGTCGCTGATCGGTGCCCTGGCAGCTTTCAACCCGGCATCGCTGAAACCCGGCCTGAATGCCGACGAGATCAACCTGGAGATCATTAAGCTGATCGCCAAGATGAGCACCATCGTATCCTGGATCTACAAAAAATCGTTGGGCCATCCTTTCATCTACCCGCAAAATAAATACGATTACGTAACCAACTTCCTGCACATGACCTTTGGCCAGCGCACCGAGGAAGTTGAACTGAAACCGGTAGTGATAAACGCCATGAACAAGCTGCTGATCCTGCACGCCGATCACGAGCAAAACTGCTCGGCATCAACCGTGCGTATCGTAGGTTCAAGTGATGCTAACCTGTATGCTTCTATTTCGGCAGGTATATCTGCCCTGTGGGGCCCGCTGCATGGCGGCGCTAACCAGGCGGTGATAGAAATGCTGGAAAAAATTAAAGAAGACGGCGGCGATACCGATAAATGGATCAAAAAAGCGAAGGACAAGAACGATCCGTTCCGCCTGATGGGCTTTGGCCACCGTGTATACAAAAACTTCGACCCGCGCGCCAAGATCATTAAAAAAGCCTGCGACGATATATTGGAAGAAATGGGTATCGACGACGAGGTGCTGGATATAGCCAAGCGCCTCGAAGAAGTAGCCTTGAAAGACCCGTACTTTGTGGAACGTAAGTTATACCCTAACGTAGATTTTTACTCGGGTATCATCTACCGTGCTTTAGGTTTCCCAACCGAAATGTTTACCGTGCTGTTTGCACTGGGCCGCTTACCGGGATGGATAGCGCAGTGGAAGGAAATGAAGGAAAATAAAGAACCTATTGGCCGTCCGCGACAGGTTTATGTTGGCGCCACCACCCGCGATTATAAGGATATTAAGGACAGGTAGCCCCAAGCCCCTAAAGGGAGTAACTAATGTGCAGATAGGCGAATATGCAAATGTGCAAATGTGCAAATGAATGAAATAGATATAGCGCCCCCGGTTTACCGGGGGCGTTTTTTATGGAACAAACTGAAGGATTTATCCGTATAATTTCACAAGGATATTCTATTGGGCAAGCCATGCGTAACGGGATAAAAATATATGCCAAATTAAATATGTAAAATATAGCAATAAGTTTTGTTGTCCGTGTTGCTTATTAGTTTAAATAAGCTTTCATGTTTAAACATATTTACCAAAAGCATATTATTAACGATATTTTTTATTAAAAACCTTAAAATAATAGCTTTTTGAAGCGCTTTTAGCTTTGAAAATTTTTTTTTAATAAAAAAACAATTTAGATTAGCTTAAACAAACAATAAACCTCAACTATTTAAAGGAGTAACTTAAAATGAAAAAATTTAATGAAGTGAAGAGCCTGATCGCATCGCTGGAAGCTGATGCCGAAAAATTTTACAACAAAGGCAACAGCGCTGCCGGTACGCGTGTGCGTAAAGGTATGCAGGAACTGAAAAACCTGGCACAAGCCATACGTTTAGAAGTACAGGAAGCTAAAAACAAAGAATAGTTTTAAACTACGCTTTACATGATATAGAAAAGCCGGCCTCTGTTTTAGGGGCCGGCTTTTTTAGCTTTATAGGTATCGGCAATTATGCAAATATTTTTTCTGCCGATATTTTTTGCGTTTCGTTAATAATAGCTTCGGCGGTTTTGGCGCCCACCTGCACCAGTGGTAAGCGTACCACATCGCCGCAAACGCCTAATTGCTTCAGCGCGGTTTTAACGCCGGCCGGGCTACCATCAATAAACATCAGATGGGTAAACTCAACCAGGCTGCTGTGCAGTTTGGTAGCAGCCTTAAAATCGCCCTGCAGGCACAAGCGCACCATATCCGACGATTGCCTTGGCAGCGCGTTGCCCACAACCGAGATATGACCTACGGCACCCAGGGCCATCATGGGCAGGGTAATCGCGTCATCGCCCGATATCAGCATAAAACCCTCCGGTTTATCGCGCATGATCTGGTTAAAAATATCAAAGCTGCCCGAAGCCTCTTTTATACCAATGATGTTTTTAAAATCATTCGCCAGGCGCAGGGTGGTGGTAGCGCTCATGGTGCTGCCGGTGCGGCTGGGTACGTTATATAAAATAATAGGCAATGGTGTATTTTCTGCAAGGGCGCGGTAGTGCTGGTAAATACCTTCCTGCGTTGGTTTATTATAATGCGGGCTGGCCGACAGGATGGCATCGTAACCGGTAGTATCGAACGCGCGCAATTGCTCAACCACTTCGTAAGTGTTATTACCGGCAATACCGGCTATTAACCTGACACGCTTATTTACGGTTTTGGCAGTAAACTCAAATACCTTCTTCTTCTCGTCCTTACTTAAAGTAGCGCTTTCGCCTGTTGTACCTAATGATACTAAGTACTCCACGCCGCCGTCAATCAAATGGTTGATGAGGTTTGTTAAACCCTCGTAATCAACCTGTCCGTCTGCCTGAAAAGGGGTTACCATAGCCACCCCGGTCCCGTAAAATGTGTTCATTACAAATGTTAAAAGAGTGCTAAGATAGGAATAAGTGATGGCAATTTAACCACGATTCTGCTGATTATTTAACCACGGAGGGCACAGAGAAAGAACCACAGAGGACACAGAGATAAAATTATAATTATCCTAACTCTGTGTCCTCTGTGAAAATCTCTGTGCTCTCTGTGGTTAAACTCTTGAGTTTAAAGCTTCACCCCAATCCGCAACGCATTGCTCAAATTATCGCCTGTGTTGAACGATTTGGCAAACATCACCCTGAAGCCCAGGTACTGCACACCGAAGCCCAGTTCGGTATAGTTATGCAGGGCAGGGGTGGTGAGGTAGTTTACATCTACGATCTCCTGTAGCTTTAGCTTACGGATAAGCGGTAGCTTGTTGAGGAAAAAGCCCGAGAAGTTTTGCTCGAAGTGGCCCTCCAGGTACTGGTCGGGTGTGCTGTAGGTGTAGTAGTCCAGCAGCATGAATTTGTTGATATCGGCGGTATAAAACCTGATCTCGTTACCCGAGAAGTGGCGGTAATCTACATAAGTCAGGCTTTTGGCTGATAAGAATTTGCCTGCGCCAATGTAAAACGATGTTTTGCCCAGCATGCCCAGGTTCATATTGCTTTTGGTGATATCGGCATTAACAAGGCTGTAATCCACATCCGAACCAAATACATTGCTAAACGCGTGCGTAAAGTTCAGATCTACACGCGGGTATTTGGATGGCTCGTAACGGCGGCCGTTGGGATAGGTGGAGTATTTGTTGCTAAAATCGTAACTGGTGCGCAGCGTAACCTTAAACGATTGGTTTTCGGCAAAAAGCGGCACATCGGCATTAGGCTGTAGCGGGTTGTTTGATGTGTACTGCCTGTTGCCCGGGTTAAATATGCTATAGTTTGATGCATTAGGCAACCATTTGCGGTTGGCATATTCGGCATTGATGCCGGCCGTCCAGGTGCCGATAACACGGGTGTTTATCCCTAAATTTGCAAATTGCTTATCGTAGAGTTTCTCGAAATTTTGGCGAAACAGTAAGCTGTGCGTGGTATTCCACCAGGGCGATATGGGTTGGCGGTCGTTCATATCTACCACATCGCTGCCTGCCGCCCAGTTAAATGATAACTCGCGGTTGGATATATTGCCATAAATGCTGCCATGCCATTTTTGATTGGCGAAGCCATAACGGATCTTACCAGCCAAGTTTAAATTGCGGTTGGTATTACTGTCTATTTGCTTCCTGAAGCCGGCGCCATAATCAATTGCGAAACCTTCCACCGTATTAAATAATAATGATTGGCTCAATGAATTGAAATGGTACGATTCCCTGTCATAACGGTTGTAATGAGAATAGCCACTGCCGATGATCAGCTTGCCAATATTGAACTTGTTGCGTTTCGCGTCGATGGAATCGAGGTAGGGCTTCGATTCGCGCCTGGCGGCCAGTTTATCCTTTTTCTTGTAATCGGTGATCTCTTCGTCGGTTAGTGGGATAGGGCGCGAGTTTTGCCAATAGGTCGAATCCTTTTTGTTGACGCCTTTGGTAATGCGCATCACCTCGTTAAACGAGTTTTTGGCGAAGCCGGGTTCGATATCGTAATTTTTAAAGATGCCGATAAAATAGCCGCCAAACTTGAAGCCCAGGAAGCCGCCCGTAAATTCAAACTTAACCGACGATGGCATCCACGCGTTTTTATCAACCGGTAAAAACTGCTGGTTGATCTTCAGCGTATCCAGCAGGAAGATGTTGGATCGCTTAGACATGGACAGGTCCACACTGTGCAGGCGCCAGCTATCATCAATAATGTAGATGTAACCGTCGAAAACCGGGTCGTGCGCGCGCTTGGGGATCACCTTTATCTTGTTGATGGTCTCGCCGTTTTCGGTAGTGAAGCCCATGTATTTATAGTTGTAGTAAAACAGGGCGTTATCGGCAATGGGCGATACGAAGGGGCGGTTGCTCAGGCCGTCCCAATCCAGCAGGTTCTCGTAAAAGTTTACTTTAAAATCGCTGGCGCGGTTAAAGCTGAACGCGCGGTTATTGCCCGATACCTTTGATGAGATCATTTCCTCGTGCTCTTCGTTAGGGCGCTTAAAACTGTATTTCGATTCGGACTCCGACAGGTAAATAATACCGCGGCGGTTAGAATCCAGGCCAGCCTCGCGGGCCACCTCATTAATATCGCGGCCAAGGAAGCGCTTAGGAGCGTCCAGCAATTTTTGCAAACCCTTGATATATACATCGCAGCTAAAGGCCTTTACCTCGTTCAGGTAGCCCTTACGTTTTTTAATAGCCTTACGGATGATGGCATAGGCCGGATCCTCGGCGCCTGCGCGGATGGTTACGTTCTTCAGTTCGTAGGTTTCGGTCTTCAGTTGGATGTTAACCGTTTCGGCGCCTTTAATAGTGATGGTTTTGCTGCCCTGCTTAAAACCGATGGCTTTGTATAATAGCTCATATTCGCCGGTGGGAAGGGGTAGGGTGTAGCGGCCCTCGCTATTGGCTGATGTACCGCGGGTGGTGCCTTTTATGTGCACGCTCACAAATGGAACGGGCCGACCGGCTTCGTCGGTAATTAAACCACTAACGCCACTTTGCTGGGCAAAAAGACTTATTGAAAAAAATAAGGCAACAGTTAATAGCAGGAATTTCTTCATTGTGTTGGATAAGGGCAAACCGCTTACAAGATGCGATTTTTCCCCATACAAACGCAAAAAACAAGTGTTAATTGTTGTTAAAACACATTTTTACAACAATTGCTGCAAATCGCCAAACCGACTGATACGGGCAATATAACCATCATCAACCTTCCCGAAGCCGTAATCGGCAAAGATGAATGGCACGCCTGCCTTTTGCGCCGAATCACGGTCGCCGGTGGTGTCGCCAATGTAAACGGGTGTCTGTAGGTTAAAGTCGGTAACTACATCCATAATGTTTTGATATTTAGGCTGCCCTTTAGTGCCGTAGCATTGGTGTCCATCAAAATAGCTCAGCATATCCTCCATACCTAAAAACACTTCGATATAGCCGCGCTGGCAATTGCTGACAATGAAGAGGCGATACTTGCTTTTCAGGTAGGCAAGTGTTTCGGCCAGTTGGGGGTAAAACTCGCCACCTTTGCTATGTAGTATCTCCAATTCGTGCTTAGCGCACAGGGTTTTAAATTCTTCGCGGCGTTCCTCGTCAAGATAAGGGTACAGGGTATCAAATATCACATTATAAGCCATACCGGTAATAGAACGTACGGTTTGTTGGGTGATGTCATCCTTCACGTAATCTACCTTGCTTTTGGCCGTTTGCCAGGCCAGGGCCACGTTAGCTGTCGAATCCCACAGGGTACCATCCAGATCAAAAATAATACTATCGAAGTTTTGCGTAATTGCCATGGCGGCAAAAGTAGGAAAAATTAGCCCCCCCAGCCCCCTAAAGGGGGAGCGAATGTGCAAATATGAAAATGTGCAGATATGCAAATGCAAATTGCACAACCGCTCAACATAAACCCGGGCGAAGCGGAAACCCCACAGCCAGGGCTGACATGCGTGCGGGAGCGAGGAGTTGGAGAGAAGCACGGGAACAAACACTTGATAGCAGCAGTAGCAGTGCTTTTCAATTATCTAAACTGTTTCGTCATCCGCATTACTAATTTGAATTAAGAAATAATGGCGTTGCCTCCGGCCCGCGCTTTCCGCTCATACTGCACGTGGCCTTAGCCACAGGGCCGGTATCCGCTGCAATCGCTAACGCGGCAATGGGGAAACACTCGCCCCATTTTGAGTAAAAACTTACCGCGAAAATTTCCCAATAGTTAATAATATCGTCAGTATATAAGCTAAAAAGCATCTTTTTAGCCACTGGCATTAGGTTTGCCTTAGGTTTAATACCTTTTTAATTAACTGAAATAAGTAACGATTTAAATATCCCTTTCCCCAAAGGTTATTTAAACTATTGATGAAGTGCTGAGCGATTTGAAATTAAACATAGCGGGCCGGTGCTTGCGAACCCGGCCTGCTGTGTTGTAATTTACTAATTCCCTTGTTGCTGATGGTTTAACCACAAAGAACATAAAGGTTTGCACAAAGGGAACCTCTCCGATAATTTTTTAATAAGCCAGCTATTACACCTTTACTTTGTGGCCTTTTAACCTCAAATGAGTTATTAAAAGTCTCTGTGTCCTCTGTGAAAAACCTTTGTGCCCTTTGTGGTTAAATAAACTGGTGGTTAATCACCCCAACGAAAACCCAATTCACTATTTTTCTGTCATTTTTACCCCGACAATTTCCACAATTCAATCGTTTCCTTATTTTGTGTGCCATTCATACAAAATTGATATATGCATAACGGTGGATTTATAAAAGTTTTCCTCATCATAGCTGCCATCACTTTACTGATGGATTGGTACGTGTACCATGGCCTGCGCACTTTAACCTTAGACTGGTCGTCCAAGCGTTGGCAGGGCATTGTGCTTTATGGTTACCTTATTATATCGGTAGGTGTTACGGTGTTGTTTATCAGTGGGTTCGGCAGCTTCAGTACCGCGCAGGGCATGCGGCCCTTTCACGAGTATATGCTGAGCCTGTTCATTAGCTTTTTTGTAACCAAACTGATATTTATACTGGTGCTGTTCCTTGGCGATATCGCGCGCTTTTTTGTGGGGATATTTAACCATATCGGCACCAATAAAAACACCGGCGAGCGTTACTTCCCCTCGCGCCGTAAGTTTATCAGTGAGCTGGCGGTGATCATCGCCGCTATACCGTTCAGCGGTTTTATGTATGCCATACTGCGCGGGAAATATCATTATAAAGTACATCGTGAAACCCTGTACTTTGCCGATCTGCCGCAGGCGTTTGATGGCTTTACCATTACCCAGCTATCGGATATCCACTCGGGCAGCTTTGATAGCGCCGAGGCGGTACAACGTGGCATTAACCTGGCGCAGTCGCAAAAAAGCGATCTGTTTGTTTTTACCGGCGACCTGGTGAATAACGCAGCCTTTGAGATAGAACCCTATATCGAGCGCTTCCGCCAGTTGAAATCGCCGTTTGGGCAATTCTCTATTTTAGGCAATCACGATTATGGCGATTATATCCATTGGGATAGCGAAGCCGAAAAGGCCGCTAACCTGCAGCAGTTGAAAGCTAACCATTGGGCTATGGATTATAAACTGATGCTGGACGAGAACGTAACACTGGAAAAAGGCGGCGAAAAAATATCGCTGATCGGCGTGCAAAACTGGGGCCACGGCTTTAAAAAAGTAGGCGACCTGGAAAAGGCATTGCAAGGTGTTGACCCCAAGGCATTCAAGATCCTGCTCTCGCACGACCCAACCCATTGGGAGGAGATCGTTAAAACCCACCCGGCAAACATCCATCTTACACTGTCGGGACATACCCATGGGGCGCAGTTTGGTATCGAAGCGGCGGGCCTGCGCTGGAGCCCGGTGCAGTACCGTTACAAGCATTGGGGTGGTTTAGCCAAATTTCATAACCGTTACCTGTATATCAACCGCGGCTTTGGCTTCCTGGCATTTTCGGGCAGGCTGGGTATCTGGCCAGAGATTACGGTGATCACATTGAAGAGGGGTTCGTCTTTGAAATCATCGCCGGAGACAGTTTAATTTTGGAGGACTAAATATATATCTTAGGATATGCGGTACGTATATACAGGTGTTTTTATGGCTTTATTGAGTGCTTGCAGCATGGCAAGTGTTAGTATATTTAGTCATCTATATGCTATTATCATTCCGCCTTTATTGCTTTTGTCGGTTAGTATACTGGTGTCAATAAAAACCTCCAGTATTGATAGAAACATTACCTGGGGCATGCTTTGCGGTTCGATACTGGCAACCTTAATAGCCATTGGCTTAATTGCTGTAATGGGCAACATCCAATGTTAATTATACAGCTAACTCAAATTAGCTGATCGGTACGGGCGAAATAGATAACTGGCTGCCCCCATGCCAAGTGTTGGCGCGATCAGGTATATCCATAAAACTGATACATGCCCCGATACCAGTGCCGGGCCAATGCTGCGTGCGGGATTCATGGAGGCCCCGCTGACAGGTCCGCCAAATAAGGCCTCCAGCATTACGGTGGCGCCGATGGCTAAGCCGGCGAGTGTGCCGGTTTCCTTCGCGCCTTGCGATGTTTTCAGGATAACCAGCATCAGGATAAAACTTAAGATCACTTCCAGAACAAAAGATTGCAAGGCGCTGCCCGCGGGAATGGTGCTACCCAGGTACTCATTAGCCGGAAATAATACTTTTAATGCCGCGCTTGCCAAGATCGCCCCGGCTACCTGTGCTAAAATATAAGACAAAGCATGTTTGGGTGGAAATAGCCCTGCTGCCATAAAACCAATAGTAACCGCCGGATTAATATGCGCGCCCGATTCGCTGCCGAAGCTGTAGATCATAGCGATAACAATTAACCCAAACACTGCCGATACACCTGCATGGCCAATAATGCCATGCGTTTGCTGATTAACCACCACCGCGCCTGCCCCGCAAAATACCAGGCAAAATGTGCCGGTAAATTCGGCTATTAATGGTTTATAGTTCCGCATTAACCAGTTCCTGGCAATAATCCTTTATCATACCACGCACCCGTTTAAATTCGGTCATCACTTCCTCTGGTGTTCCGGTAGCTTTGGCCGGATCGGGGAAGTTGTAGTGCAGTTTTTTAGCCTGGGTAGGGAAGTAAGGGCAGTTCTCCTGCGCGTTATCGCAAACGGTTAGCACCAGGTCAAAATCAATACCTAAATATTCATTTACATTGTTTGACGTATGGTTGGAGATATCTATGCCGTCATCGGCCATTACGGCGATGGCCTTGGGGTTAACGCCATGGGTTTCTATCCCGGCGCTATAAATGTTGGCGCGGTCGCCCGCAAAATAGCGTAAATAGCCCTCGGCTATCTGGCTGCGGCAACTGTTGCCGGTGCATAGTACTAATATATTTTTCATTGCGTGTATTTCGTGTTAATGTTCATTTTACTCACCCCGACGAGCGAAGCAACGTCGGGGTGAGCCTCCATCAGCAGCACCCGCCACCCGGCGTACAGCAAGCATCGGCCTGTGCCAAATTTATCATTTGCAATTTAGGCTTGGCGGGGGCGCAGCAATCGTCCGCGGCCGGACCGCAACTGCCGCCCCTGTCCTGTGCTTTACATTGCACGGTATCTGGTCGCAGGTCAACAAGCAATTCGCCGTTTTGTACAATAATTTGATTAGGCAGCATTTGACGCGTATCAAAGCCGGCATTACCAAACTCAATTTTTACTATAGCGTCATCCGCCAATGGCAGAGCTTTTTCTACAACGGCAATAATTGATATCGCTTTTTGCACTTTCATCGCACGTTCCTGTTGCTGGCCTTCCGGCTCCCAAAGCTGAATGATCACTTCCGTCCAGTGGTTTACCACGCCGCCGCAATCAACCGAGGTAATTGGCGCCTGTTTAATTTCGGTGATATGATATGCCGCGTTTACCCGGTTGTTTTCGGCATATTGAAATTGCAATTCAAGTTCTGGGTGTTTCTCCAGTCTTGTTTTAAAATCACTCCATTTCATTTTCTTGTGCTTTTTTATCGCAATATTACGATGGGTTTGTAAAAATTTTTTAACAACAATTACCTGTTGGTGTATATGAGCCTAAAAATGCTGTCAATTCGCTTTGCAACAATTTCCAGGCGTTAGGTTCAATGCAATAACATACGCTTACGCCTTCAATCGTACCCTGTATCAATCCGGCGGTTTTTAATTCTTTCAGATGCTGCGATATGGTGGCTTGTGCTAATCCCAGTTCATCAACCAGATCGCCACAGATACAGGCATCAGCTTTTATGATATGCTGCAGGATGGCTACCCGCGCGGGATGCGCCAACGCCTTTAGCATAATAGCCAGCCGGTTTTGCCCGGCGGTGAATATTTCTGTTTTGGTGGTGCCCATAATTCAATCGCAATATTACGATTAATATTTAAATTCCAAAAAATAATATATTTGAAGCTATGCGTTTTTGGTATGCTTTATTTTTTGGAGTAATTATGTCTGTGGTTTGTGCGGGTGCAGCCTGGTTAAGTTATGGTATCCTGGCATGCATTCTTCCGCTTATTGGTATCATTACCGGTGCCGTTTTGGAAATGATCCATAACAATTTCGCTCGTATTGTATTATGGGGGTCTGCCATTTGTATCGGCTTGTTTATAGTGTTGTTTATAATAGTTATACTCTCCGGAACTATACAGTGTTAATAACAATCCGTTAGTGTGTTGATATATTTTAAAATTCGTTTGAAAGTTTAAAATAATTACGCTACATTTGCACTCCTGTTTTAAAAAGGAACGAATAGCAATATATAGTCATGAAAAGAACGTTTCAGCCCTCTCAGCGTAAAAGAAGAAATAAACACGGTTTCCGTGAGCGTATGGCATCTGCTAACGGCAGGCGAGTTTTAGCTTCAAGAAGAGCTAAAGGCAGAAAAAGATTAACAGTATCTGACGAGCGCCGTCATAAAGCATAATACGGATTGCTTGCTCCGGTAATGGAGTGATGACCGGTTATGCGCAATCATATCTCCGGTCAATTGGCAATGAAGTACACTTTTACAAAAGAAGAACGGTTATGTAATAAAAGGCTTATTGATGGCCTTTTTCATAACGGTTCTTCTTTTTTATGTTATCCCTACAAGGTTTCGTGGATGCCTGTCCCCGCTGGCAAGGTACCCGCACAGGTGGTTTTCGCCGTGCCTAAAAAACGCTATAAGCACGCGGTTGACCGTAACCTGTTGAAACGCCGCACCCGCGAAGCTTACCGCCTGCACAAGCAACAATTTCTGTACGATTTTTTGATGGAGAACGATAAGCACATCGCCTTATCGCTGGTTTACGTAGGTACCGAAATTGCCGCGTACGATTTTATTGAGAAGAAGATGCTGAAACTATTTGTTCAGCTTTGCCAGCAAATTGCCAAATGATGAGGTGGGTGTGGAATATATTTAAAGCCATTATTGGCGGCATATTCCTGCTGCTGATAAAAATATACCAGTATTTTATTTCTCCGTTAACGGGCGCCGCGTGCCGTTATACACCCACCTGCTCGCAATATGGAGTAGAAGCTATAAAAAAACATGGCGCATTTAAGGGCGGATGGTTAACTTTGAAGCGCATTGGCCGCTGCCATCCCTGGGGCGGGCATGGGCACGACCCGGTACCGTGATAAGCAAAAAGTTAAAAGTATAAGTCAAAAAATGTCAGGAATATTTAACCCACGACTTTAGGCCGACGCTTGTAACTTTTTAATTTTGACTTTTAACTTAAAATGATCTTACAAATAGAAACCGCTACTACCGCCTGCTCGGTAGCCCTAACGCAAAACGGGCAACTGCTGGCCGGCAAATTGTTAAACCAACGCAATATCCACGCCGAGGTGATCACCTTGTTTATTGACGAAGTGTTAGCCACGGCAGGCAAAACCTATACAGACCTGGATGCTGTTGCGGTAAGCTGCGGGCCGGGTTCGTACACGGGTTTGCGTATCGGCGTATCAACCGCTAAAGGCTTATGCTACGCTTTAGATAAACCTTTAATAGCTATAGAAACCTTACAGGCCATGGCAGCCGGGATGGTGCGCAAACTACAGGGGAACTATCCGGAGAACGCCTTGTTTTGCCCCATGATCGACGCGCGCCGCATGGAGGTGTTTACCGCCATATTTGATGCCGCCGGTGATAAAGCAATGCCAACGGCCGCGCTGATCATTGATCAGGACAGCTTTGCTGGTTGGCTGAATAACTATGTAGTTTACTTTTTTGGCGATGGTGCCGAAAAGTGCCGCGATACCATCACCCATCCTAATGCCCGCTTTATTAATGATTACATTAATGATGCTGCCGATATGGCTCCTATCGCCTTAACCAAATTCAATAACCGGGAGTTTGAGGATGTGGCTTATTTCGAGCCGTATTATCTAAAGGATTTTATTGCCGGGGTAAAAAAGGCCTAATCGCTTTTGCCGGTTATGCGTTGTATAAAACGTTTAATAAAGCCGCGGTTATCGCCCATGGGTATGTAGCTGGCATTTTCCCGGTGTTCAATAACCTGCCCGAATTTAAAAGAGAAGCCTATATAAAAATTGCTGCCGGTATAACGTCCCGCGTTAATGGTTCGTTTTGGGTCGTCGTTAAGTGCCATTGATAGTAGGCCGACGGTTTGCCCGATCCGTTCGCTGCCGATAAAAAACTCGGCATTGGGCGATTTTACCATAAACTGCGCGCCCAGGCTTAAATACTTCATATCATCGTAAGTGCCTGTTAACGTAGCTACAAAGTTATTGTACTGGAAATGGTTTACCATAGCGCCGGTAAAACCGGGATAGAATAATTGTTTTGAAAGAATAACCGTGGGCGTATACTTTATGGCCGAACCATACAGCCAGTAAGCCTTAGATGCGCTCAGTTCCATTCGCGCATCGGTTGGTGTAGTAAAACTACGCTCTATCCCGTTACTTTGCACCAATGCCGCGGTAGTGTTGGTAACGCTGTCCTCGACACCGCGCTCTGACAAGCCTTGTATCACCCCCGTATTGTTAAAATGCCCTACCAGCGATTGCTTGTTCCAATGGATAAAGCCCAGGTCTTTAATGTTAAACTGCACGTGGGTTTTATCATCTGTAATGTACGATGTGCCGAAACTAATTGAGGCACCAGGGTTGCGGAAGCTGGGTAATAGATCGTGTTTGGTAAATTTACCCGGCTCAAAGCTGGCATAGTAATCACCCTCAAGACTTAAAAATGCCTGATCATTCGGCCTGTCGAAATTAACCACCGAGCGGTCGATATTAATCTTATTATACACGATACCCATCAAAGCGCTTAGCTTAACACCAATAGATAAGCGGTCATCAACGTCGGTACGATAGGTAGCACCAATTTGATGATAGATCTGGTAATTAAAGCGATCATTAAAAAGATCGGTATAGCTATTACTTGCAAATGTGGTGTTATCGGCCAGTACCGCTATCGACGCGTCGGAGAATGCACCCCGTGCTTCAGACTTGGTCCCCGCGAAAATGCCCACTTCCTGGTTTCCCTCTAAATTGGTATACAGTTTCAGCATAAAAAGGTAAGCGTTGGTATTACCCCTTACATAATTGAAATTTTTACCACTTAGCGATAACTCTTCGGTATAGCGGCCTAAGAAAGCCCGGCTTTGTAACGATCTCTCCCCGTTGCCCGAAAGTGTAGCATCAACGTTAAAATTAGGGAAGAAGAGGTTGAAAGCGATCTTACGGCTGCTATCGGGTATAAATGCTTTCTGCGACGGGTTCTCGAACGAGTCGTAAAGCGTACCGGTATTATACTGTGCAAATTGCTGTGCTGATAACCGGGAATGAAGCGCCAGGAAAAATAATAGAATTAGAAATTTCTTCATTCCGTAGTATCAGTAGTTGGTTAGTGCTTGCAATAAAGATATAAACTAAAGTTATATCGTGTTAAATAATTAAAAATGTATTTCTAACACTTTTAACGCAATAATTGCACCAATAGTTGCCTTTTTTTTTAATTTAATTATTACTTGATGTACTATCGGGATGGTTAAGACGGATGCAGAAATTTGTGTAAAAATTAAGGTCGGATGCGCTGAATTGCCACGATAAAGCATAAAATTTATTAGGGCCGCCGTCTTCTGTATTGAACAATGTTACAAAGGCCGGTTTCATGTCGCGCTTTAAAATGGGGAACATATTCCTGAAATGTAGAAAGAAGGCCACATTACAACGTTCGGCCATCAAATTATCAAACTCGGTATAACTACTGGTTTTCGAAAGGAACTTGTGGTTAAGATAGCTGTCCTTATAACTATCCAGTTCCTTTACGCTATTGGCCAGGATAAGGTTATTATCCAGGATCATAAAATAGGGATGGTTTAATATGCTGAAGGCATCGCCCAGTAAAAAGAACGGCAGTTTATTAAACTTAAACTGACCGACATTATCATTACTCATGGTGCTGATATTTACCATCAGCGGGCGCATGGCCGATCCGTCTTTTAAAGCTACGATAGCCAGCTTCTCATCAAAGCGGGTGGTCAGCATGGCAAATTCGCCGGCCAGCAGGGGGGCAAACTCCTTATCCAGTTGCACGCCGGTTTCACTTTTAACCTTTTTAAATAGTTCGGTCTTTTCGTTGGTTAAGCCGGCTTTAGCATGATATTGCGATAGATCGGCAACAAACTTTTTAGTATCCGACAGGGCAAAGCTGCTGCTAACCGCGGTTGTGGAAGGGAAGATGTCCTTCAATTTATCCTCAACCGGTTGCTGGTTTACAAACGCATTGAGATAACTCAGTGGCTGGTTACGCGTAATGGTACTGAAGCCGTTAAACATCAGCGCATCGCTTTTGTAATTTAGCGTTAAGGCGCCTAAGGCAGGCAGGTTACGCAGGGGTTTTAGCAGGTTGTAGTTCTTTATCAAAAAAAACTGGTCGAACACGGCGTTCAACTGCCCATAGTTAACGTACAGGTTAGCCAGCGAATTGCTGTTCTGCTGATCGGGAACGAGTACAAACGGCGGGCTATTCTTTCCGGGTTTATACTGCGCGCTTTGCGTGGCCAGGTCTTTAGAAAAACTGCCGGATAAGATATGGTTGCCCAGGTTAACCAGGTAAAAGCGCTTCTTCAGGTCTTTAAGGTAGATGTTATAAGCTTCCTTGCCGCCAAGGTTAATTTCGCTTACGATAAGGGCCGATTTTTTTTGCTTCGCCAACTGGTCTAAATGCGTAGCGCTGAATTGCTCGCCGCCTGATACGGTGATCAAAAAATCGATGCTATCCCGCTGCTCGCCGTGTAGGGAAATATAAATATGCTGTTCGGTAAAGAAGTTTTTCAGCAGCGGGTCATTCAATAACTTATCGCGCAGTACCGAAAGATTCTTCATTTTGCTGTCACCTATCAGGCTGTTCAGCAACTTGTTATTATCAAAAATATCGTAGAAGCCGTTATCGTTAGCAAAATCGAAGATCAGCGCCGCGGTGTTGGGGATGTTTTGCATCACTTTGGCAGTATGCGCGGCGGGCGGGTTCAGATTTTTAAAATACACAACCGTTATCGCCACGGTGGCGATCAATAAAATAAGGGTGGTGATAATCAGTTTCCTCATGGTTGTATCATCCAAAGGTAGGATTTTTAGTCAAATCCGTTAATTTAATGCCTGCAAATGGTAACTTAGCGGTCTATCCTGCTACATGAATAAACAGATCATCATCACCGCGTCGTTTTTTGGCATGCTGGCCGTTGTTTTGGGAGCATTCGGGGCGCATGGCTTAAAGGCTGTGCTTACACCTGCGCACCTTGAAACCTGGCATACAGCTGTGCAATATCATTTTTACCACGTTTTCGCCCTGCTGTTCCTGTCAACCTTTGCCCGTTTTAAAAACGGCATGATCATGGCCAGCTACTATCTGTTTTCGCTGGGCATTGTATTTTTTTCGGGCTCGCTTTACCTGCTATCCTGCCGCGATGCTTTGGGCTGGCCATGGCTTACGGCGCTTGGCCCGGTAACACCGCTTGGTGGCTTCCTGTTTATTGCCGGCTGGGTAACATTGGCCTTAGCTGCCTTCCGTAACAAATAAAAACGCGCAAGCTTATGTTAGAATTTGCCGAGGGACAACATACCGACAGAAAAACGCTTTTTGTTGAAGTGATATTGCCCCTGGCTATTGCTATTAATTATACTTACCGGGTTCCGTTCGAAATGAACGATGAGGTGGCCGTGGGTAAACGCGTGGTGGTGCAGTTTGGCAAAAGCAAAATGTATACGGCCATCATCGCCCGCATTAGCGAGCAGGCGCCCGAAAAGTACGAGGCTAAGTATATTATGGATATACTGGACGCCGCACCTATTGTAAGCCTTCAACAGCTACAGTTTTGGGCCTGGCTGGCCGATTACTACCTGTGCAATACCGGCGAAGTAATGAACGCCGCCCTGCCATCAGCCTTGAAACTGGCCAGCGAAACCAAAATAGAGCTTAACAAAGAGTACGAGATAGACCGCAATACGCTTAATGATCGCGAATACCTGATCGTTGATGCGCTGGAAATCCAACCTGAGTTGACCGTTAGCGACATTGCCAAGCTGCTGGGCCAAAAAACAGTAATGCCGATATTAAAGCTGATGTTCGAGAAGAATATCATCCTGATATCTGAAGAAGTGAGCGACCGCTACAAGCCGCGTATGCGCACCTTTATCACACTCAATCCGGTTTACCGCGATCCCGATCAGCTTAAGGAGTTATTCAGCATCCTTGAAAAGCGTGCCCCTAAACAAGCCGACGCCGTGCTGGCTTATATCCAGCTATCCCGCAAGCAAAAGGCGGTTTCTAAAAACGAGCTGACAGAGGCCAGCGGTGCCGGATCGGCCATCATCAAATCATTAATAGAAAAGGAAGTTTTCTTTGCTGAAGAAAAAAACGTAAGCCGCCTGCAAAGCGGTGATGATGAATTGGAAGCCAATTTTGAATTGAGCGAGGCACAGTTGGTGGCTTTAGGCGAGATCAGGCAGGAGTTTGAAGGGAAGGATGTAGTATTGCTGCACGGTGTAACCTCATCGGGCAAAACCCAGCTTTTTATCAGGTTGATTGAAGAGATGGTAAACAGTGGCCGCCAGGTGCTTTACCTGTTGCCCGAAATTGCTCTCACTACCCATATTGTGGAACGCCTGCGCAAATACTTCGGTAATGCCATTGGCGTATACCATTCGCGCTTTAATGATAACGAACGGGTTGAAGTTTGGCAAAAGGTACTGAGCGGGCAATACCGTGTAGTGCTGGGCGCGCGCTCTTCGGTGTTTTTGCCGTTCAGTAATTTGGGGTTGATCGTAGTGGACGAAGAGCACGAAACATCGTACAAACAATTTGACCCCGCTCCCCGCTACAACGCCCGCGACGCGGCCATTTACCTGGGCAATATGTATAAGGCTAAGGTGCTGCTGGGTTCGGCTACGCCGTCGATGGAATCGTACTATAACGCCCATAATGGTAAGTACGGCTTTGTGGAACTGACCGAACGCTTCGGTGGGGTAGAAATGCCAACGACCGAAGTGGTAAGCATTGCTGAAGAAACCAAGAAGAAAACCATCCAGTCGCACTTTACCAGTGTGCTGATGAATGATATTACCACGGCACTGGCCAATAAGGAGCAGGTGATCCTGTTTCAAAACCGCCGGGGTTACGCGCCCATCATCATTTGTAAGGTTTGCGCTTACACCCCCAAGTGCATTAATTGCGATGTAAGCCTTACCTATCATAAAAGCAGCGGCAAGCTGCATTGCCACTACTGCGGCTACAAGGAAGAATCGCCATCGGTATGCCCCGCCTGCGGATCGACACAGTTGGAATATAAAGGTTTCGGTACCGAAAAGGTGGAGGATGAACTGAAGTTGCTGCTGCCTGAAGCCCGTATAGCCCGCATGGATCTGGATACCACCCGCTCTAAAAACGCGTTCCAAAATATCCTGAACGATTTGGACGAACACCGCATAGATATTTTGGCCGGCACCCAAATGGTGGCCAAGGGCCTGGATTTTGCAGGGGTAACCGTCATCGGCATTATCAGCGCCGATAGCCTGTTGAAATACCCCGACTTCCGCGCTAATGAGCGGGCATTCCAGATGCTCTCGCAAGTGAGTGGTCGTGCAGGTCGCCGGGGTAAGCAGGGTAAGGTGGTGATCCAAACATATGATCCCGGTCACCGGGTAATTAAGCAGGTGATAGAGAACGATTACGTTGACCTGTATAATACCGAAATGACCGAACGGAAGAGTTTCAAATATCCGCCGTTTTACCGCCTGATCCAGTTAGATATTAAGCATAAAGACCCCGAAGTGCTGTACCACCAGGCCGAATATTTGGCCAAAGAGCTGCGTAAGCATTTTGACGATAGGGTGATCGGCCCCGAATATCCGCTGGTGGGCCGTATCCGCAATTACTTTATCAAATCCATCATGATGAAGTTTGAAAAGGATGGCATATCGCTGCCAAAAGTAAAAGCTACAATTAAGGATGTGATACTGCAATTTAATACCACCAAGCTAAGCAAGGGCAGTATTATACAGCCGGATGTGGATCCGTATTAATTGTAGAGGCAGATAATTATCTGCCTCGCATTTGCAAGGTAAACGCGGGCATAGGAGCCGGGCATACCCGAGAGTCTGATAATTATCTGGCTCTGCATTTTCCGGATTTTTTCGATGTTTTACGAAGCATATTTAAGCCTCATTAAAGCTGATTTTATCTGCAAAAAATCCGTGTAACATAGTTTTGCTCATTTCTGAAATTAATCAATTGATTATCAATATATTAAACAAAATTTTGTTGTAAACTATGTTACATTGTGTTAACCTTTTTTGGCCACGCGTTACTTCTTAACAATACTATTCAAACGCAGGTACGATAACTGCGCGCTCCAGCCGCATATAAATTTTTGATCCATGATCTGCGCGTCGATAATTACTTTCTGGGCATCCACTTTAAAATCATTGCCCAGGTTATCAGGGTGGTAAGATACGTCTCCAACTTTTATGGTCCAGTCGCAGCCATCGGCGGCTACAACGCCACTGTTATAAACGGTAGCTTCTACTTTTACCAGGTGGTTTGGGTCTGCCTTATCACTTTTTTTGCAGTTGGTAAATAAGCCGGCGGCTGCTAACAGCAGTAGCACAGGTAGTGTTTTTATAGGTTTCATTTTGATGATCGGGTTTATAGAGATTACGTTAAAAAGCACCTTAATGCTACACCTGGGGCGTTTTTTTGGGAGAAATGGCTTAACAGGATCAAACACAAAACAGGATGGCACAGGTTGGATAAATACTATCCTTATTATTTACCTTTAAGCAAATCAATTATCAACCGAAAATGAGAAAGTTATCCCTGCTGCTATTGTTTATTATAGCAACCTGCGCCGCGTTTGCGCAAACCGATGCCCAAAAATGGTTCAAAGCGCGGGCCTATTTAAACGGATTAAAGCTTGTACCGCACGAATCGACCGACGCTGCCGAGTTTGCCCGCCAGTATGCCGCCAATAAAGACCAATGGGATAAAGCTTTCGCCTATCTAAAAAACACCGATCTGGATAAACTTGCCCCGGGTAAATATCCGATTGAAGGTACCGACCTGTTTGCTTCGGTGACCGAAAGCCCTACCAAGGATTTTGATAAAACGCTGTGGGAATCGCACCGTAAGGTGATCGATCTGCAATATGTGATACAGGGTGCCGAGAAGATCAGCGTGTTCCCGGTAGCTAAGGCTAAAGTTACCGTACCCTACGATGAAGCCAGGGACGTAGCCCGTTACGAGGCCGAGGGAACGGTGTACACCGCCGTACCGGGCACCTTCTTCCTGTTTTTCCCCAGCGATGCGCATCGCCCCAGTATTAAGGCCGATGGTTTTGATAAGGATAAAAAGATCGTGATCAAGATAAAGTATATCCAGTAGCCTGCTGTTAGTAACCTATTTTCCATACACTCAATTATTTAGTGTGATGCCATGTTTTCATGTGATGATCCGCTAAATAAACGCCTGTTTTTTTGCCTAAATTAGCACCTGTAAATGGCTTATAAGTTTATTGATAATTACAGGGAAAAAGGCGCACGGAAGCGCCTGGTTGAGGTTTTAAGGAAAAAAGGCATTGCCGACGAGCGCGTGCTGGAAGCCATTGGCACCGTGCCACGCCACTATTTTTTCGACGAGACCTTTTGGAACCAGGCCTATAAGGATATTGCCTTCCCTATTGGCGAGGGCCAAACCATATCGCAACCCTATACCGTAGCCTACCAAACCGAACTGCTGCATATTTGCCAGGGTGATAAGGTGCTGGAGATCGGCACCGGATCGGGCTATCAAACCTGTGTACTGCTTGAGCTGGGCGCTAAGGTATATACCATCGAGCGGCAGGCAAACCTGTACGACCGCACCCGCTGGGTGTTACCCAATAAAATGAACTACAAAGCCAATTTCTTTTTAGGCGATGGCTCGATAGGGATAGCCGCGCATGCGCCGTACGACAAGATCATTGTTACCGCCGGTGCGCCGACGGTTCCCGGTGTTTTGCTGAAGCAATTGAAGATAGGAGGCATGATGGTGATCCCCGTTGGCGATGAAAAATCGCAAAAAATGATCACAGTGCTACGTGTAGGAGAAAACGATTTTGAGGAAATGACGCTGGATACATTTAGGTTTGTGCCGCTGGTAGGGGATAAGGCGTGGTAGCGTAGTAGGTCGCACACCGACCGTCATGCTGAGCGATATAATCCCGGCGGCCTCTAATGGCTTTTATGACATGCCGATGAAAGCCCCCTCTAAATCTCCCCCAAAGGGGGAGACTTTGGAACCCTCTCCTCTGGAGAGGGCAGGGTGAGGCTTCAGCGGAAAAACAAAACGTCATGCTGAGCGATAGCGAAGCATCCCTGATAAGCAGAGCGGAAATGCATAGCCGGGGATACTTCGCTATCGCTCAGCATGACGTAATAATTTTATAAACAATGCAAGAGAAAGTATACGACGATCACCTTTTCGAAAACGAAACCTTTACCGGGCAGATCGTAAACGGTCGCGAATTTCAGGGATGTACCTTTAAAAAGTGCGATTTTACCGGCAGCGATTTCAGTAACAATAAATTCCTGGAGTGTACTTTTGAGCATTGCAACCTATCCATGACCAAGCTGACACGCGCCACCCTTAATGATGCGCAGTTTAAGCATTGCAAAATAATGGGCCTGCTGTTTTACGAATGCCAGGACTTCCTCTTCAGCGTGTTTTTTGATGACTGCATACTGGATTACTCATCGTTTATGGGTAAAAAAATGCTGAAGACCAAATTCATCAAATCATCGCTAAAGGAAACCAATTTTACGCAGGGTAACCTCTCGGGTTCTTCATTTGATCAATGTGATCTGTCGGGCACCATATTTAACGGTACCGATCTGTCGTCGGTTAATTTTACCACCTCGTTCAATTACACTATCGATCCGGAATTAAATAACCTGCGTAAGGCAAGCTTTTCGCTTGATGGCGTACCGGGGTTATTGGATAAGTATGGGATTAGGATAGTGTAGCGTTATTAAAGTTCCCTCCCTTAGTAGGGGTGCAGGCGGCGGTGCAGTGGCAGGGAGGGGTTTATGCGATGTGCATCGTAACGACACCCCCCTATACCCTCGCTATGAGAGGGAATCGCGCGTTTCCCCCCGCTTTTTTGGCTACAACTCCACCCGCTGCCCAAACTGCGCAATCCGGAATCCATTCTTCAAAACCGTTAAAGCCTGCGGGCTTTTAGGATCGATCACCGGGTTAGTATGGTTAAAGTGGATAAAATAAACTTTGGCTTTTTCACGGGCGGGTAAACCGGCCAGCAGCTTCATGCTTTCAATAATAAATGGATGCGGTATTTCGGCAATATTGCGGGTTTGGATCTCTTCGCCGCTGTAAAAGGTGCCATCTACAAAGGCATAGTTAACTCCGGCAATTTCATGGATGATATCCTTGTTCCATAGCGCCCATTTGTTAATATCGGGGATGAACAGTATCTTTTTATTCGGTCCCTCAATTTTATAGCCAACAGTTTCCGATAATTCATCCCGATGCGGTACAATGATGGGCGTAACTTTAATATTGTTGCTTAATATTACCGGCTGTTCATTTTGCAGGGCCTGCAGGGCGATGTTATTTATCGATACCAACTGGTTCCAGGGGCCATTGTTCTCAAGGAAGGTTTTCATGCGGGGCATGGCATAAGTCGGCACGCTTTTGCTGTTCAGGGCTTCTTTGCCCAGGTACATCAACCCGGTGTAGTGGCCAATATGCGCATGCGTTACAAATATGCCGTCGGGCGTTTCTTTTTGCTGAAAACCGGATGCTATCTTCAGCATTTTGGCTTGGGCTGGCATATCGGGCGTAGCTTCAAACAACCAGGTCTGTTGGTTTTGCGAGTCTATTACACCTAAGGATACCACCTTGCGGCGGTAATCGGGATGGGTGAACAGATATCGGCAGCAGTTTTTATTGCAACCCATATGGGGCGATCCGCCGTCCTGTATGGTGCCTAATACAATCAGTGATACCGGTGCTGGTTTCCCAGGTTTTTGATAGGCGGTTAACACCATGTAGATCAACAGGAAAAATGGTAATAGGAGTTTTTTCATATTGCGATTTAAAGCTAATCAAATCAGCGAAAAATATGGGTATGTTTGAAACAGCATGACGCAATTGCGCCCCATTGACCAATATTACCTGCAAAAGGATGAACCGGTAAGAAGTTGCCTGCAATTCCTGCGCGAATACATCCTGAAGCAGGACGCCAACATCACCGAAGCATGGAAGTACGGTATGCCGTTCTTTTGCTACCGGGGCAAAATGTGCTGCTACCTGTGGGTGCACAAAAAGTACCATCAGCCCTACATCGGCTTTGTAGAGGGTAAGCGGATGGATCACCCGGGCCTGCTGCTGGAAAAGCGTGCCCGGATGAAGATCTTCCTGATCGACCCTGAGCAGGATATGCCTGTGGATACCCTTGCAGAATTGATGAAGGAGATGTTAAGGTTTTACAATTAGCCTAACCGATCATCGCGAAGCCGGGGAACGGGCGTTGTGTTTCTGCCAGGGTGCTGATGGGCGGGAACTCGCCGATCAATATCATTTTTTCCCATATAGCCGATATGGCCGGGTGCTGGTGCGCCGCGCTGATGGCGCTGGTTGATGTCCATTCAAATACCTCGATGATGGTGCCGTCCTTTGCTTGGGCTACATAGTTTGTTTTATCGGTAGCCAGGCCCAGTTCGCGCAGGGCGGGCAAGTGCTTTTCTACCAGTTGCATCAGGGCGGCCTCGTTGCCGGGTTTAGCCTTGTAAGTGGCCATGGCCATTACGGTGCCTCGTGTATCTACTTTCTTTTCCATATTGTTTTTATAACGGTTCTTCTTCCTTAAACCATTTCAGCCAGTTGTTCATCACCTCGTTCAGTCGCGGGGTGTTAAGTGTGTAGTATTGCTCCCGGCTTTTCTTATCAACCGATATCAGCCCGGCCTGCTCCAGTTGTTGCAGGTGGCGGGTCATGGTTGGCCATGCGTACGAGAAACGGCTGACGATATCGCCTGCTGTCATGGTGCCGCCGCGTGCCTGCAATACCGTTAACACATTGCGGCGCGTAGCGTGGGAGAGGGCTTTAAACACGAGGTCAAAGTCTTCTAACTGCTGTTCGCCGAGTGTTTTTTTTGCGGCCATTATGCGGGCGATGTTTGTAAACTGATGTAAAGGTAAAAATATATTTAGCATTTTTGCTAAATATATTTTACTGGGCTATTTAACCACAGAGTGCACAGAGAAAAATCACAGAGGTCACAGAGTTTTGCAAACGGACAAAAAGAATACAGATTTTTTTCATTTATACCTCTGTGTTCTCTGTGCAAACCTCCGTGTCCTCTGTGGTTAAATCAACCATTTATCAATAAAATACCCCATTTTTTAAAGCTGATAACCAGCCTGTTACCCATCAAAAGGCAATTTTTCCCAAACAATGGAGTTTTTAATTAAGTTATAGTTAAGAATTTTTTTAGAGGCGTAACAAAAGGAACGATATACGAAAGACGGCTACTTATTAAATAGAATCAGAAAAATAAATATCAGCAACATGAAAAAGTCTTTTGTAATAGCCGCCGCGTCGATAATGTTTTGTTTCACGGCAAGCCAGGTAATGGCCCAAACCGATACCACTAAAAAAACACCCGTAAAAACCGATAGCACCAAAGCTGCCCCTGTAGGTGCGGCTGATGTTGTGGGTGCCTTAAACAGCAATTCAGATTATACCACTGCCGCTACAGCCGTTAAAACAGCCGGATTGGAGGCATCGCTAAAAACAGGCGGGCCATACACCATATTCGCGCCGAATAATAACGCGTTCACCAAACTGGCGCCAGGTAAACTGGATAGTTTAATGAAGGATCCGGCAAAACTGGGCACCCTGTTAAAAGGCCATGTGGTAAACGGCAAATATGCCAAGGCCGACATTATTGCGGCGTTAAAAGCAGGCAAAGGCAAGGCTGCGCTAACCACTATAGATGGGCAAACGCTTACATTAAGCATCAGCCCTACAAGCACGCTACAGTTAACCAACAGCAAGGGCAGTGTTACCGAGGTGGTATTGTACGATTTGATTGGCGCCAATGGTATTGTGAACGGCGTTAATAACGTACTGATGCCGTAGCTTGTTTTTAAAATTTTAAATCCAGATTTGAAGGCACGGGGTGAGAACTTTGTGCTTTTTTTCTGTCATATCAATTCCCGCTGGCCATTATTTGTAAATAATAAGCCCGCGGGCCGATGATTCCGCGGGCTTTAAGTTTCCGTTTCTCATAGGGTATGAGTGGAAACCCTTAACAAATAGTAAAGGGAGAGCTTAATGTTTATTTATAATTTGTACCATCCGTATTAAAATTGATGTGCTTTATTGGTTGCTTGTTATTTTACGGAACATGCTGGCAATGCACACCAAAATAATAGCCAGTTGCTTAGCCGAAAGGCACAGTAACAAAATAACCGTGAACAGGCACAGCACATTCACTACAGAGGCTTCGGCAAAAAGATAACGTAATGGGTGTAAAAGTTTCTTCATAAGCAGTGTATTGGGTAAATGGGCGCATCGTTGTATGTAAGTTGGTTAAGCATATCCCCGGGGTACCTCAAAATCCCGGGGATATGCTAATTTTTAAAGGCAACACACTATGCAACTAATCTGAAATAAAACTACTTTTACCAAATTACGCTTGCAATAGAGCATCTGTACCTAATTTTCGTTTAATATGTTTCGGTTCTGCCTGTCCGCATTATTGCTCTGCGGATGCGTTTTATATTCGGCTTTTGGGCAACAACCCGGCAGGTTTACGGTGTATACAGTAAACGACGGGCTGCCCCAAAGTACGGTTGAAAGTATAGCGCAGGACCGTGATGGCTTTATGTGGTTCGGTACCGAGGATGGGCTATCCCGTTACGATGGTTTCAGTTTTAAAACCTATCGGCGAAACGCAAAGGACCCGCACAGTATCATCGGCGATAAAAGCATCCGCTTACACCTGGATAAGCTTAAACAGTTTTGGGTAATCACTTATAACGGCCTTAGCCTTTATCATCCCGAAACGGATAACTTCATCAGCCTGATAAAGATAGAACCACATAACGTCATCACCGCCGAGAATAACTTTTTAGGCGAAGACGACAGTTTTATTTACGCCGGAATATGCGAGTATGGCGTGGTGAAAATAAACAAGCGGGATCACCGGGTAAGCAAACTCAACATTTCGCAGTTAAACCATATCGATGAGCCGCACTCCTGGTACAGCGGTTTTGTTGCCGCTAATAAGCTATGGATAGCTACCAACACACATTTTGTGATATATGATATGGCCTCGGCGCAAACCCGGGAGTTGGATATACGCGTCAATTCGCTGGTAAATATTAACACGCGGCAGGCTTTGGGCGTAACCAGTAAAGGCGTGGTGATCATTGATAAAACAACCCTGGATATCCGCAATGTTAACCTTACCAATAACGGTGTTGAACCCAATCTGGCCTGTAGCCTGCGTTTGTCAGATTCGGTAGCTTTATTGGGATCCCTCCGTAAAGGCGTCTATTATTTCAATATCAATACAGGCCGGGTTATACAGTATATTGGCGATACCGGCAACGAACGGCAGCACGAACTATCGGCCTGGTGTTTTTATATCGACAGATCAGGCAATACCTGGATAGGTACCAACAGCAACGGAACTGTTATGATGGTTTACCCTTATAAAAAGCTTCGGGTATACCGTTCGGGTGCGCTTACCAATAACATCAATTGTGTTTATGCTGATAGTGATAAGGTGTACGCCGGCAATTCGGGCGTTGGGCTAAACGTTTTCGATAAAAAAACAGGCCTTGCACAAAATATCAATGTGCACGATCAGTTGCCCTCTGTTATCAACGCTGTTGGCGCTATCTACCCCATAGATAAAAACCGCCTGCTGATGCTTTCCGGCAGTTCGCGATCAAACGGGCATGTACAGCCCTACCTGTTTGATAAAACTACCCGCCGCTTTAAATTGCTTGATGAGGCTGTACAGCAGGTTTACGCGGATAATTTTGGCAAAGGAAACTTCCGCTACCTCATTTTTCGCGATGCGCAGGGGAAGCTGATGACCAATGTAGGTGGCAGCCTGATCGAATTAAAGGAAGAAAGCAGCAACTTTACCGCCAGGCTAAACCATCGTTTTGAGGGAGAAAGTATGTCATCCTGGTTTAACGATAATGAGGGCAATTTGTGGATAGGTACCTATAAGGGTGTTTACAGGCGCGTAGGTGATGTGTGGAACAAAGTAAACCTGCCGCGCAAAACTGAGGTAAAAACCATTACACAGGATAATAGCGGAAACATGTGGCTTGGTACCAATTTTGGTATTTATGTAATGGATAGGAAACAGCAGGTGCTGAGTTATTATACCGAGCAGAATGGCTTGCGTAACGAGCACCTGTATGGTATGTTGAAGGATAATGATGGCAATATATGGTTCAGTCATAACAAGGGTATCAGCCGGTACGATCATCAAAAAAAACTATTCCGCCACCTTAATGTATCCGACGGCCTACAATCAGACGAGTTTAATGCAGGCGCTTATTTTAAAGCCCCCGATGGCGAACTGCTTTTTGGCGGGGTGAACGGAATTAGTGCTTTTTACCCGCGGCAGGTTTTAAATAATCCGCATAATCCACAACCTAATATCACCCGTGTGCTGCTTTTTGATAAACCATATCAAACAGATACGGCTTCGCCCTATATCCGCAAACTTACCTTGCCATATACTGCAAATAGCCTGAGTTTTGAATTTAGCCTGCCCGAATATACCGATCCACAACGTAACCAGTATGCCTATATTATGGAAAATATGGACCGGGCCTGGATATACAGTGGCAACAATCGCTTTACCCGTTACGCCGGTTTACAGCCCGGGCATTATTATTTTAAGGTAAAGGCTGCCAATAACGATGGGGTATGGGGCGCGCCGGCAGTGTTGGATATCACCATTATCCCCCCGGTTTGGCGGCGCGGCTGGTTCGTATTGCTGGAAGCTTTAGCAGGGGTCTCGCTGATCGCATTGGCGGCAAGCCTTATCCAGCGAAACACTTACCGTAAAAAACTGCGCGCCTACGAACTACAGCAAAAGATACAATTGGAACGCGAACGCATCTCGCGCGACCTGCACGATAATATAGGTACGCAGTTGAGTTTGATCAATAAAAGTATTCGCGAGATCACCCAAGCCCGTGCGCCTATTACCGACGAGGAAAAGAACAGGAAGCTGGACTATGTACACCAGGGATCGAAGGAAGTAATTGATGTGCTGCGCGAAACCATTTGGGCCCTGAACAAGCACGAAGTAACGCTGGAGGAATTTGCTGATAACCTGAAAATGTTTATCCAGAAGAAACTGAAGTATTTCCCCGGTATGGATATGGAATTTACCGAAAAAGAGGATAACGCGCAGGTACAACTTAGTTCAACCGGGGCGCTGAACTTGTTCCGCATTTGCCAGGAGGCCGTAACCAATAGTATTAAATACGCGCAGGCATCATTGATAAAAATTAATGTGACCGGTAACGATGATAAATACCAGATAAGTATTTCCGATGACGGCATCGGTTTCGACCCGGCACAGATTGATGCCGACCAGCATTACGGCCTGCAAAACATGGAACATCGCGCCTCGGAAATTGGTTGCAGCCTGGAGATGAGTAGTGTACCCGGCAAAGGGACTATGATCATCATAACAAAAAAATAGGTATATATGTACTATTCTTTACAATACCTGTAAAAACCTATATTTATATAATGCCTTACAAGATAGCTATAGTTGATGATAACCGACTGGTAATTAAACAGCTGTTACAGGAACTGGTCGGCCACATAACGGTGGTGTTCATTGCCGCAAATGGTGCCGAATACCTGCAAAAAATGAAGGAACTGCCGTGTGAACAGTATCCACAGGCTATATTAATGGATATAGAAATGCCCGGTATGGATGGTATTGAAGCGGTAAGATTAAGCACGGCACTTTATCCGCAGGTGCAATACATCATGTTCACGGTATCTACCGATAACGATAAACTGTTTGAGGCCATAAAGGCTGGCGCCCACGGCTATTTGTTGAAGGACGAAACTGTTGATGTGATACTGGGCGCTATTGCCGAGGTGGTTGATAAACAGGGAGCACCCATGTCGCCAAGTATAGCCCGCAAAACGCTCAAGCTTTTATCAGAAAGTAAAGCCCAACCGGCAAATGATACTAACCTGTCTGATAGGGAGATTGAGATACTGAAGTATATTGTATCAGGGCTAAACTATAAGCAGATAGCCGATAAGATCTTCCTTAGCCCGTTTACGGTGCGAAACCATATCACTAAAATTTACAGCAAGCTGCATATTACATCTAAAGCGCAGGCTGTGCAGATAGCGGTGAGTAATAAGTGGGTATGAGGGGTTATGGAAGTTTTTGCCGGGTTTATAAATAGCGGCACAGCTATAATTATTTAATAATAAACAAATTGTCATGCTGAACTTGTTTCAGTATCCCATCACATAGGTCCGGCACGGAAAGCATAAGCAATGCAAATGGGATGCCGAAACAAGTTCGGCATGACGTACTGCTTTTATTTTATCCCCTTTTCATTAATACTCTTCTCGCTTTTTACAATAATGCCGCCTATTGGATTGCCCGCGCTTTTTTGCGCGCCGGTTGTAGCCGTTTTTACAGTGGAATCAGGACTATCGACGGCTTGCAAACCATTACGCCCGCCCTTAACTACAATGCCGCCAATAGGCGATCCGCTTGTTTTTGCAAGCGGGTTCACACCCGAATTGTTATCCGGTTTGTATAGCGGATTATTTGTTACAGACTCAGCAGGAACCGGCGAGGTTGTGCCTTTAACTTCTTTTTGTGTATTCGATTGCGCGTGGGCCAGTAAGGTTGTTGCTGCTAATACAATTGCCAGGGTGATGATCTTTTTCATGTGGTTTTAATTTAATATTGCTGTTTATACCACTATATAAAGTCCTGGCTTAATTTGTTACCCCTTGTCTGCAAAATATTTCTATTCGCTTCGTAAGCTCTTCACGGGGTTAACCAGTGCTGCCTTAATAGCCTGCAAGCTGACTGTTAACAGGGCGATGCCCAGCATTAGTATGGCCGCTAACCCGAATATCCACCACGGTACCGGTGTTTGGTAGGCGAAGCCCTGCAGCCATACATGCACGCAATACCAGGCCAAAGGCGTAGCCACCAGCAGGGCGACTGCCACCAATGCCAAAAACTCGCCCGACATTAATTTAAACAGCGAGGCCACGCTGGCGCCTAAAACCTTGCGGATGCCCAACTCCTTTACCCTTTGCTGGGCGGTAAACATGGCCAGGCCCAGCAGGCCAAGGCACGAAATAAATACCGCCAATATGGCAAACCCGTTAGAGAGCGTGCCCACCACGGCCTCACTTTGGTAAAGCTTTAAGTAAGCCTGGTCTGAAAAAGTATAGGAAAACGGGAAGGCAGGGTTAAGTTTGGCGCACAGGCTTTTTATACCGGCCAGCGCCGCCGGCGTTTGCCCTGGTTTTATCCGCGCTAAAATATAACCATCGCCCCGGCGGGTCTCCATTAATCGGATAACCATCGGCCTGATCCGCGTGTGCAGCGATTCGAAGTGGAAGTCTTTTACCACACCAATAATTTTGCCTTTAACTCCCCATTGCGTAAAAGTGCGGCCGATAGGATCGGTATATCCGATTTTAGCCAAAGCAGTTTCGTTAATAATATAGTTTACCGAATCGCTTGGGTAACTGGTCGAAAAATCGCGTCCCGCTATCAAACTGCCCTTCATGGTGCGGATAAAATCGTAACCCACAGCGGCAAATGCAAACGAAACAGTGGCATTGGGGTTTTTATCTTCCCAGTCGATATTTGTGGTGCCATCATCAATAAACGATGGCGAAGTGCCCATTTTACTTACCGATGCAATACCGGGCATGTTTAAAGCAGCGTTTTTAAAAGCCTCGTAATTTTTACCAAGATCGCCCTCAATGGGTACGTATACCAGGTTCTCCTTATCGTAACCAATATTGGTGGTTTGAATATAATTTACCTGTTTTGATACCACGATGGTGGCGATGATCAAGACCGATGACAGCACAAACTGGAAAACCACCAGCCCCTTGCGAAACCAAATAGCGCTTTGGCCGATTTTGAGCACACCCTTTAATACCTTAACCGGGTTAAATGACGACAGGAACAACGCCGGGTAACTTCCCGCTATTAAGCCTGTAACTAAAGTTAATACGATCAGCTTGCTCCAAAATATCCAGTCGCTAAAGGGCAGCACGATTTGCTTTTGAGTTACCTGGTTAAATACCGGCAATACCATCACCATTAATAGCAGGGCGGCAATAACAGCCAGGGTGGTAAGCATAAGCGATTCGCCAATAAACTGCCGGATCAGTACGCCACGTACCGCGCCCATTACCTTACGCACACCAATTTCGCGTGCCCGCTTTACCGATTGCGCGGTGGTTAGGTTCATGAAGTTTACGCAGGCTATCAGCAGCACAAAAATTGCTACGATGCTAAACAGATGCACATAGGCTATGCGGCCGCCGTCTACCTGTCCGTTGGTAAAATGCGCGTGCAGATAAGCCTCGTCAAAACGTTGTAAGTAGTGCTCAACGCGGAAATCGCCTTTATGCGGAGCATAAGGTTCGAGCACATTTTTTAGTTTTTTATTTACCCGGGCCAGGTCGGCATCGGGGCGCAATTGTACAAAGGTTAGTTCGCCGCTGTTACCAAAGTTTTTCACGCCCGGGTAATCGGCCACAAATTGCTGCCAGTTGATGAGATAATCAAACGTACGCGAGGCGTTGGCAGGCAGGTTATCAAACACGGCCGTTACCACCAGGTCCTTACGGTTCTCAAAGCGCAGCGTTTTACCCATGGCCGCCGCGGGTGTGCCGAAAAATATACCGGCCATTTTTTTAGATATGGCAATACCGGCGGGTGTATTCAGCGCGGTTTGGGCAGTACCCTGCAACAAAGGGTAGCTAAACATCCGAAAAAAATCGGCACCGGCATAGGTACCCTCCATCTTTAACACTTTATTAGCCGACCGGAAAGTGAAGCTGTCATTCCCTTCTTCCAGGCCTGCGGCGTATTGTACCTCGGGGATATCCTTTTTCAGCAGGTCGGCCATTAATCCGGGCGTGTCGTAATCGCCTTCAACTTTACCGTCGAGGTATTCGCGTTCGTAAACCTTGTATAAATAGGCGCCGTTGGCGTGCCCTGCATCTACATTCAGCTCGCTTTGCACCCAAAGCAACATTAGCAGGCTACAGGCCAAGCCAATGGCCAGGCCGGTTAGGTTGATAATGGTATTGGTCTTATTCCTTACAAGATTTCGCCAGGCTATTTTGAAATAATTTAAGATCATACAGATGCGGCTATGTTATTGCCAAGATGTGGCAAATTAGGTGCCTTTGATTTAATTTATTGATTATAAATATATTATAATATAAATACGGATTTTTTTGTTCGGTTTTGATACACCTGGTGTGCGTTTTTAGGATGCAGGATGGTTAACCACACTCAGGCCACGTCAAAGCCGTATATTTAGCCCATAAATAGTATAAATAAATGCCCGCAACCACCAAAGCCATTATATTCGACTTAGGGTCGGTACTTATCGACTGGAACCCACACCATCTTTACCGTAAGATCTTCGACGATGAACAGGAAATGATAGACTTCCTGGCCAACATAGCCACCATGGACTGGAACGAAGAACAGGACATGGGCCGCTCGCTTAATGAGGGTACCGAGATCCTGGTAAAGCAACACCCCACCCACGAAGCCAACATCCGCGCCTATTATACCCGTTGGGAAGAAATGCTGGGTGGCGCCATCGAGGGTACGGTCGAAATTTTTAAACAACTAAAAGCAAGCGGCAAGTACAAGATCTACGCCCTCAGCAACTGGTCGGAAGAAACGCTGGGTATCGCACAACGTCATTACGATTTTTTGAACTGGTTTGATGGCCTGGTGATCTCCGGCCTGGAAAAGACCCGCAAGCCATTCCCCGATTTTTACCAGATATTATTAAACCGGTATGAACTACAGCCCGGCGACGTTTTGTTCATTGATGATAATTACCGCAACATAGTAGCCGCCGTAAAGTTGGGTATACCGTCTATCCATTTTGTAGGGGCCGATAAATTGGAAGCGGAATTGAAAATGCGTGGTGTGCTGTAAAAGAGAGTCAACCACAAAGAACACAGAGGTTTCACGGAGGACACAGAGAATGAAATTACTTTAAAGTTTTCTAAAGAAACAAAAGCTCCGTGCCCTCCGTGCTTCTTTCTCTGTGCCCTCCGTGGTTAGATTTTAACTAAAAATCCTTATTCAGCAACTTCTCTAACTCCGCAAAGCTGATATTGATCTTCACTTTGCCTTGTTTGGCGTAGGATAATTCGCCGGTCTCTTCAGAGATGATAATGGCCGTAGCGTCGTTAGCTTCGGTTACGCCAATGCCGGCGCGGTGCCGCAGGCCGAATTGTGCGGGGAGGTCGGTCTTATCCGTCAACGGCAAAATACAACTGGCCGATTTAATGCGGTTGCCCGATATCACCACCGCGCCATCATGCAGCGGACTGTGCTTTTGAAAGATGCTTTCCAGCAGACGTTTGGATATTTTCGATTCCAGCAGTTCGCAGCTGTTTTGGTAGAACTGCTCGTCGTAGTATTTCACAAATACAATAAGCGCGCCCGTACGGGTTTGCTTCATGCTTTTGCAGGCATCGATAATAGGTTTAATGCGGGCGTAGTTATTCTTTTCGGCTTCGCGCTTGCCAAACAGGTATTGCCACCAGGCCCGGTTACGCTGAAAGGACGCGTTTTTGCCCACCAATAGTAAAAACCGCCTGATCTCCTGCTGAAAAACCACCACCAGGGCAATGATGCCCACCTTCATAAAGTTGCCCAGTATGTAAGTAAGCATTTGCATGTGTAGCTTTTGCACCGCGAAGTAAAGCAGGCAAACAATAACCATCCCAATAGCAATGTTGGCGGCAATGGTACCCTTTATCAGGTTAAAGAGCTGGTAAAATATAAAAGCCACCAGCACAATATCAAGCACATCAAACGGCGTAAGCTTCAGGAAATTGATATCAAACAAAAGCATATAGCTAAGGTAGGCTTTTTTTTAGATGTGAGCTGTTTGATATGAGATTTGAGACAAGTATGACAACATTCCGTCAAAACTGCCGGTTCAAGCGTGTTGCTTCGTGAGCGTAGATGCCCACATTAAAAAATGACGGTAGGCGTGAACGCTTACCGCGGCGGTAGAAAATGTCATGCCGAACTTGTTTCGGCATCCCACATGCAAAGTTGAACTTTGCATGTCAGACCTGCACTATGGGGTGCTGAAACAAGTTCAGCATACCCCAATACAACATTATACCTAATTTATGCTACCTCAAATCCACCACCTCAACCCCTGGATGCGCTTTTTTATCAAAGGTAAAAGTGTCGTCGGACACCTTAGTATTGGGGGTGATAGTGTTGAGCGTATAAGTATACTTGCTGCCGCCCTTATCAAACATGGTGGCGCTGTACAATTGCTTCTTCACATTATCAACAAACAGCCTGATCTTGAAAAAGGCTTTGTTGGCATCTTCTGGACTCAGATCTATCACCGCGCAGGTTTTGCCGTTTAGTTTTTGGTCGCCGGTGTAAATGTATTTGTAGCCGTGTTCGTAAAGTGTAAACAAGCGCGATGGGTTCAGCTCCTCGTCCGCCTTGGCGGCGTTGTTTACCTGTACCTCCTTGTCCTTTTTCAGGTAGGTCCACTGTGTTTTACCATCGCTGATGATCTCCTGCTCTATGTCAGTCTTATTATCCGCATCAAACATGGTTACCTTAAATTTGCCGCTTTTAGGGCTGGTAACCAGCGTGCCGCCCTGTGTTTGCTTGCCACCGGCCTGCGGATTATCCAACGTAAAAGTAAAATCGGTTTTTACGGTATTATAAGTTTTAAACCTGGCGCTCATCTGGCTCAGGATCGCTTTAGCCTTTGCATCCTGCTGTGCAAACGCGTGGGTAATGGTTGAAAGTACAAGGGCGATATATAGGGTAGCTTTTTTCATTGTGCTGTATAAATGTTATTTGGATGGGTTTTGTTTGGGAGGGTTTAAAGTGTGGGTGGCAAATTAACCACAAAGAGCGCAAAGTTTTTTCACAAAGATCACAGAGCTCTTATAAACTATTAAAGGCTTTGCGATCTTTGTGTTTCCCTTTCTTCGTGTTCTTTGTGGTTAAATTGCCACACTGGGTTAGTCTTCCCCCTTGGCCAAAGTTTCCAAATGACGCTCTAAACTATACTCATCAGGATATAGCACATCCCGTGCCTTGCTGCCTTCAAACGGGCCAACAATGCCTGCGGCTTCTAGCTGATCAATAATGCGGCCGGCGCGGTTATAGCCAAGTTTCAGTTTACGCTGGATGAGTGAGGTAGAGCCTTGCTGATGCAATACGATCAAACGCGCGGCATCCTCAAACATCGGGTCGCGATCGTCCGGGTCAAATTCTTTAGGACTGCTGGTTTCACCCTCGCCTAAAAATTCGGGCAGTAACAGGGCTGATGGGTAACCGCGCTGGTTACCAATAAACTCGGCGATCTTTTCAACTTCCGGCGTATCCACAAAGGCGCACTGCAGGCGTATCAAATCACTGCCGGTAGCCAGCAGCATATCGCCGCGACCGATCAGCTGATCGGCGCCGCCCGAATCCAATATCGTGCGCGAATCTATTTTCGATAATACCCTGAACGCCAGACGCGCCGGGAAGTTGGCCTTGATGGTACCCGTAATTACGTTTACAGACGGTCGTTGCGTAGCAATAACCAGGTGAATACCAATGGCACGGGCTAACTGCGCCAAACGGGCTATCGGCGTTTCTACTTCCTTGCCGGCGGTCATCATCAGGTCGGCAAACTCGTCTACTATCAGTACGATGAATGGCAAAAAACGGTGGCCCTCGTTAGGGTTCAGCTTGCGGTTAACAAATTTGGTGTTGTATTCCTTCAGGTTACGCACGCCGGCATCTTTTAGCAGGTCGTAACGCTGGTCCATCTCAATACAAAGCGAGTTAAGGGTATTCACCACCTTTTTGGTATCGGTAATAACCGCATCGGCCTCATCAGGTAGCTTGGCCAAAAAGTGGCGCTCTATCTTGCGGAATAAGGTTAACTCCACCTTTTTAGGATCCACCAGTACAAACTTCAATTCGGCTGGATGGCGTTTGTATAGCAATGATACCAGGATGGCGTTGATACCTACTGATTTACCCTGTCCGGTAGCACCGGCAACAAGCAAGTGCGGCATCTTGGCCAGGTCGGCAATAAATACCTCGTTGCTGATGGTTTTACCCATGGCAATGGGCAGGTCCATAGTATTGCTTTGCCACTTCTCGGTAGCCAGTACCGACCGCATCGAAACCATTTCAGGGTGCTGGTTAGGCACCTCGATACCGATAGTACCCTTGCCCGGCATAGGCGCGATGATACGGATGCCCAAAGCGGCCAAACTCAGCGCGATGTCATCCTCCAGATTTTTAATTTTAGAGATCCGCACACCCGGCGCCGGAATTATCTCGTACAAGGTAACAGTCGGGCCAATAGTAGCTTTGATCTTGTCGATCTCGATATTATAATGGTTCAGCGTTTCAACAATCTTGTTCTTGTTGGCTTCCAGTTCTTCTGGGTTAACAGAGATCTTGTTCGAGCCATAATTCTCTAACAGATCCAGCGTAGGATAGCGGTAGCTTGATAGGTCCAGCTTTGGGTCAAACGTGCCGAATTGCTCCACCAGGTCGCCGGCCATTTTATTGGTATCGGGTTCCTCAATGGCGGTTATCGGGGTAGGGCGGGCGGTTTCCACTGTTAGCGGGATATCGCTTCCGGCCTCAGGCTCGGCGGTCAGTTCGGGCATCAGGGTAACCGGCTCGTGGCGCATGGTGTTTTGTATGCTCGGGTCAACGTTACGTGGCACAACCGGCTCGTCATCCACCTCTAAATTAAGCGGACGGACGGATACGTTTGGTTGCTGCAAACGTTCGGTATTCTCCATCGGCACATGGTTACGGCCATTCTTGCGCCATTCTACAGGTTCAGATATTTCCTCGTCCTCCAATTCAACAGGTTCGGCGGCGAGGGTGTTCAGGCCCAGGTCGTCGGCCAAAGCCACTTCCTTAGTCTTGCGCTCAGGCAGTTTAAAATCAATGTTATAGGCGATCACCAAAAATACCAACACTACAAATATCAGCCCAAAGCCCACACCAGCCTGGCCGATCAGCGCGTCCAACATGCGGTTACTTTCGTAGCCGAACCAACCCTCTAAAAAGTGCGGGTAATCGTTCACAAAGCCGTGGGCAAAGCCAATGGTCAGCGAAATAAATATCAGCCCGAAAAAGGCGTAGCCCAAAGTTTTAACAATAGAATACAACTGCACCCTAAACAACAGTCGGTACCCGATAATAAAAAATACGGCGATGAAGATGAACGAGGCCACGCCAAACCACTCATAAATAAACTGATTGGCCAGCAGCGCGCCCAGCTTACCCAGCCAGTTGCCAACCACAGGGGCGGCATCAGGGGCGCTGTTCTTTAGTTCCTGCCCGGTTTTAAAAATATTGTCCCAGCCGCCATTGGTGGGAAACAGGTAGCTTTGATCTTCGCGCCAGGTAAACAGGTAACTGGTAAAGGCGATGAGAAAAAATATAGAGCAAACCAGGCAAATTAAGCCGGCTATTTTTATCGCCCTGCCATCTTTTAAATTAAATTGAGGCATTTCCACGCGTTCCCGCGCCGGCTTTTCGCGGCCGGGTTTGCCCCTCTCCCTTGGTTCGTTATCTCCCTTAAATGTATTTGCTTTAAACTGGTTTCCTTTTACCGGCATCCTTTACGTAGCTTAATTTACAAATGTAAAGTTAATAGATAAAACATTTCTTAAGGCAGGGATTTATTTATTTGACTGAGCTTGTTTAAAGAATAGTTAAAAACATTGCAGGCGGGTTTGGCTAAAGCCAATGAAAAGCGCGCCAACCATCCGTTGGCTGAAGCCAACGGCAATGAATGTGGTTCTAAATTCATTGCCAACTCATTTATGGAATGTAATTATAAAAGATGTTAGCTATAGGTTGAGACCAGCAATAATGGATAAAGTTCATTGCCGTCCTCTTTAGGGGACGGAATTAAAGAATACAAAAGGGGCTTTAGCCTAAATTTCTAACCAAATATTAACCATATTCCCACTATCTGAATTGTAAATAATGCTAATATATTGTATGTTTAATCCAGCATCATGAAAGTCCTCCAATTTACCCTCCCCGTCGCGCACGAGAACTCAGTCATCGTGCAGGAAGATATCATGGCTGCCTTTTATCCCTACCTGCACCGCCATCACGAGGCACAGCTAATGTGGATACAGGAGGGCGAGGGTACCCTGCTGGCCGGCACGGCCATGCATCCCTTTAAACCCGGAGACATCTTTATGCTGGGCGCTAATCAGCCGCATTTATTTAAAAGCAATCCCGAATATTTCGCGCAGGATAGTAACAGGCAATCGCGATCGACCATGATCTTTTTCGATCCGAATGGCAAGCTGGAGCCGCTATTCAGTCTGCCCGAAATGACCTTGCTGCGTGGTTTTATACAGCAGTATGCGGGCGGTTTCAAAATACCTGCAGCTATGGCACCGGCTGTTTTTCAACAAATATTAGCTATCCGTGAAGCGGGTAATGTAGATAAGCTGACTCTCTTCCTGCAATTGCTGAAAACGCTGTATTTGGCCAATAATGAATTGACGCCCTTGTCGGATGTTAGCACCCAGCAGGTGAGCGAGAGCGAGGGGATCCGCATCGGCCATATTTATAACTACCTGATGCAGCGTTATGATACCGCCATCAGTCTGGAAGCTGTAGCCGCCGAAGCGCACATGACCCCACAAGCCTTTTGTCGTTATTTTAAAAAGCATACTGGCCAAACCCTTGTTACCTTTTTAAACCGCCTGCGCGTAAACGAAGCTTGCAAAAAACTCACCACCAGCCAAACCGATGGCATTGCCACGGTGGCCTATACCTGCGGCTTCAACAGCCTCACCAATTTTAACCGCACTTTTAAAAGCATTATGGGTACATCGCCACGGCAGTATTTGGATGGTTACAAGGCTAAAGTGGCAGAGTAAACAGTTTGTATTTTCTTTGTACCTCACAACAATGAGACAGTGTAGATATGACCTAATGACAGCGCAGCGAATGACTAATGACTAATTGGGCGTTGCCTGCGGCCCGGGTTATCCGCTCATACTGCACAGGCCTTAGCCACAAGGCCGGTATCCGCTGCTATCCCTAACGCTGTTTGACTAAATATTGCCTTTTGGAATGTCTTTTAAAATGCAATATGGTTAATATCCGGTTAATATCAGCTAATTTACAGTTAACCAGTATCCATCCGCCTCGTTAGCTTTGCACTATACATATCCAACCAAAAAAAAATTATGAAGGTAACATGGACAGGGGTGATCCCCGCGGTAACTACCAAGTTTACAGCCGATGACGAATTAGACTTCGCCGCGTTCAGCAAAAATATCGAGGCACAAATTGAAGCCGGCATCAACGGTTTTGTGATCGGCGGTTCGCTGGGCGAGGCCAGCACCATGACGGGTGAAGAAAAGATTGCCCTTTTGAAGCATAGCGTGTCGCTATCAAACGGTCGCGTCCCGGTTATCTTCAACATCGCCGAACAAAGCACAAAGGTGGCTATCAATTTAGGCAAGCAGGCTTTAGATAATGGCGCCGACGGCCTGATGCTGTTACCCCCATTGCGCTACAAGGCAGATGACCGCGAAACCGTAACCTATTTTACCGAGGTTGCCAAAAATGTTTCGCTCCCCATCATGATCTATAACAACCCGGTTGATTACGCCATCAACGTTACCCTTGATATGTTCGCCCAATTGGCCGAATACGATAATATCGAGGCTGTGAAAGAATCATCGCGCGATGTGACTAATATTACCCGTATGTTCAATCGCTTCGGTAATCGCTTTAAGATACTAACCGGTGTCGATCCATTGGCGATGGAAAGCCTGGCCCTTGGCGCCGATGGTTGGCTGGCCGGATTGGTTTGCGCGTTCCCTAAAGAAACGGTGGCCATCTTCCGTTTGATGAAGGCCGGTCGCTACGAAGAGGCGCTGGCCATTTACCGCTGGTTCCTGCCGGTGTTGGAGTTGGATATTCACCCCAAACTGGTGCAATACATTAAACTGGCCGAAGCTTGTACTGGTTTGGGCACCGAGGAAGTACGCGCGCCGCGATTGAAGATCATTGGCGCGGAGCGGGAGCGGGTGCTGGATATTATTAATACCACCATCGCTAACAGGCCGGAGTTGCCGGCGGGGAGTTGGGGTGTGTAAGAGACTTCATCTCTCAACCAAGCCGTCATCCTGAGCGATAGTGAAGGATCCCCGATAAGCAGATCAAAAAATGCATAGTTTGGGATCCTTCACTATCGCTCAGGATGACGTATTGTTATGCTTAAATTTTAAACAATGAACGGACAAAACATAATCGGCTTTAAATACGCCCCTCTACAGGGCACAACCTTTAAAGCCACCAACCCGGCCACGGCAACAAATCTCGACGGTGATTTTTATCCCGCCAGCGCTGCCATAGTTAACGATGCCATGCAATTGGCCGCTACTGCCTATCCGGTATACAAAAGCATCAGCAAAAACCGTAAAGCTGAATTTCTGCGCGCGATAGCTGCCGGAATTGATGCTTTGGGTGATGAACTGATCGACCGCGCCATGGCCGAAAGCGGTTTGCCGCAAGCCCGTTTACAGGGAGAGCGTGGTCGAACCACCGCACAGCTTAAAATGTTTGCCGACCTGGTAGCCGAAGGCTCGTGGGTGGAGGCTGTGATTGATGAAGCCCTGCCCGAACGCCAGCCACTGCCCCGGCCGGATCTCCGCAAAATGCTGGTACCGCTTGGTCCGGTGGTGGTTTTTGGGGCCAGTAATTTTCCGCTGGCATTCTCAGTTGCCGGTGGCGATACGGCTTCGGCGTTGGCTGCCGGTTGCCCGGTGGTGGTAAAGGCCCATGCAGCGCATCCCGGTACCAGCGCGCTGGTTGGCGAAGCGATAATGAAGGCCGCCCAAAAAACAGGCATGCCTGATGGCGTTTTCTCTTTGTTGTATGATGATGGTTTTACGGTTGGCACGGCGCTGGTTCAGCATGATCTGGCGAAGGCGGTAACATTTACCGGTTCGTACAAGGGAGGTATGGCGCTGTATCATTTAGCACAGCAGCGCCCGGTACCTATCCCGCTTTTTGCCGAGATGGGCAGCATCAACCCAGTCATCTTTTTACCGCAGGCGTTAGAAAATAAAGCCGAAGAACTGGCTAAGCAATACGCAGCTTCTATAACTTTAGGGGCGGGACAGTTTTGTACTAACCCCGGTTTAATGCTGGGTGTTAAATCGGCGGGCTTGGATAGGTTTGAAACCGCTTTGGCGGAAGCCGTGGGCGCTATTCCATCAGCTACCATGCTTACGGGTGGCATTTGTGCTAACTATGAGCATCTGGCTATCGATATGCTTCAGCAACCGGGTGTAGAGGTGATAGCGCAGGCAACCAGTAAGGCGGTTAAAAGTAACCAGGCGTTGGCCGTAGTGACCAAGGTGAGTGCCGCGCAGTTTTTGGCTAACGCTAAACTGAAGGAGGAAGTATTTGGCCCATATTCATTACTGGTAGTGGCTGATGATATAGTGCAGTTAACTGAAGTGGTTGCATCATTAGAAGGCCAGTTAACGCTCACGCTGATGGCAGAGAACAGTGAATTAGGCGGATATACAGACCTGATAAATAAAGCGACAGATATTGCCGGTCGTGTGATATTGAACGGTGTGCCGACTGGCGTGGAGGTTTGCGGGGCCATGCAGCATAGCGGCCCCTTCCCGGCTACTACCGATAGCCGTTTTACATCTGTCGGCACATCAGCCATCAGGCGTTTTGTGCGGCCGGTAAGCTGGCAGAATTGGGAGCCGGCTTTGTTGCCCGACGAGTTGAAGCCCGGCAACCCTTTAAATATATGGCGAATGGTAAACCAGCAATGGACGAAATAATATGGCAGTAAAAACATTTTTCTGTGTAGATGCCCACACCTGTGGCAATCCCGTGCGGTTGGTGGCAGGCGGCGGACCGGTGCTGCACGGCGCTAACATGAGCGAAAAGCGGCAGCACTTTTTAAAAGAGTACGATTGGATTCGCAAGGGACTGATGTTCGAGCCAAGGGGCCACGATATGATGTCGGGCAGTATCCTGTATCCGCCTCATGATCCCGCTAACGATGTGGCTGTGCTGTTTATCGAAACCAGCGGCTGCCTGCCCATGTGTGGCCACGGCACCATCGGCACCATTACCATCGCTATCGAGGAGGGTTTGATCCAGCCCAAAACACCGGGCATGGTGCGCATGGAGGCCCCGGCTGGTTTGGTGCTGATCGAATATAAACAGGAGGGCCAAAAGGTAACCTCGGTAAAGCTGACCAACGTACCGGCCTATCTTGCCGCTACCGATCTGGAGGTGGATTGCCCCGGTTTAGGCCGCATTACTTTTGATGTGAGCTATGGCGGTAATTATTATGCCATTGTCGATCCGCAGGAAAATTTCAGCGGGCTGGAAAATTATACGGCAGATCAACTGATCTCCTGGAGCCGCGAGATCCGCAAGCTGATCAACCAAAAGTATAACTTCGTGCATCCGCTTAACCCAACCATCAACACCTGTACACACGTATTATGGGCTGGTAAAGTGATCGATGAAACATCAACCGCCCGCAACGCTGTTTTTTATGGCGATAAGGCTATCGACCGCTCACCCTGCGGCACCGGTACATCGGCCCGCATGGCGCAATGGTTTGCCAAAGGTAAACTGAAAAAAGGCGACGAGTTTATCCACGAAAGCATCATCGGCAGCAAATTTACCGGCAGGGTAGAGGAGGTAACCGAGGTTGCCGGCCAACCGGCCATTGTGCCAAGTATTGAAGGCTGGGCGAGGGTTTACGGGTATAATACGATTAAGATAGATGATGATGACCCATATGCGCATGGGTTCCAGGTGATATAAAATATAAAGTCATGCCGAACTTGTTTCGGTATCCCATCAGAAGAGCCGCCTGGCAACTTATCAAGTGGGATGCCGAAACAAGTTCGGCATGACGGATTGGTTGGTCTGTGTGGACACAGACCACGGAGATACATCCGGTGCCTGTGTCCACACTGGTACCCATTATACACAACAAAATGCAAAAAGTAATAATCATAGGCGGCGGTATCATCGGTTTAAGCTCGGCTTATTATTTAAACAAGGCGGGTTACAGTGTTACCATTTTAGATAAAGGTACGCTGGACGATAATTGCTCGTTCGGTAACGCGGGGATGATCGTGCCCAGCCATTTTGTACCGTTGGCTGCGCCGGGGATGATCGAACAGGGCATCCGCTGGATGTTCGATAGCAAAAGTCCGTTTTATGTGCGGCCGTCCTTAAGTGCCGATCTGATCAGTTGGGGCTTGAAGTTTATGAAAAGCGCTACGAAGGACAATGTAGAGAAGGCGGCTATTCCCCTGCGCGACTTGTCGCTGTTGAGCAAGGCGCTTTACCAGGATATCGCCAAAGAACCCGGCTTCAATTTCGGGCTGGAGAATAACGGCATCCTGATGCTGTATAAAACCCAGCGCACCGGCGAAGAAGAGATCCACATGGCCGAAAGGGCGGTACAACTTGGGCTGGATGTCAAAGTGCTATCAGCTGCCGAAGCACAACAATTACAACCCACCCTGCAACTGGATGTAGCGGGCGCGGTACATTATCGCTGCGATTCGCACCTGGCACCGCACGTGTTGATGAAGCAACTTACGGCTTATCTTGAAAATGCTGGGGTAATTATTAAGCGCAATAGCGAGGTGACCAAGATAGAACATCAGCAAAATAAAATCGGCAAGCTGCATACTACTACAGGCGTTTACGAAGCCGATGAAGTATTGGTAGCAGGTGGCGCATGGTCGCCGGCTGTGGCTAAGCTGGCGGGGTTGAAGCTGCCGCTGATGCCGGGCAAGGGCTATTCGTTTATGTTTGATGAACCGGCCAGGCGCATGCACATCGCCGCCCTGCTGATGGAAGCCCGGGTGTCGGTAACGCCGATGGGCGATCAGATCCGTTTTGGGGGCACGATGGAATTAGGCCCGCTGAATGACAAGATCAATATGAACAGAGTGCAAGGCATTGTGGAGGCCATCCCAAAATACCTGCCCGATCTTAAACCGCAGGTGCCGCCGCAATCAAAAATATGGTATGGCTTCAGGCCGTGCTCGCCTGACGGACTGCCGTATATTGGCCGGGTGCAGCAATATCAAAACCTGCTGATAGCCGGCGGGCATGGGATGATGGGCTTAAGTTTAGGGCCTGCCACAGGGAAACTGATCAGCGAATTGATAACGGGCCAGGCTTTATCGATGGATATTGGGGCTTTTGCGGCGGATAGGTATAAATAACTGTAGAGACGCGATACTTCGTGTCTCAGGCTTTGCAAAAATAGAGGCACGAAGTATCGTGCCTCTACAGGTATATATAGATCAGATAGTTTACGAGGCGATCAAATAGTCCATGCGCGAAGCCAGCACCTCCATATCAAGGGGCTTAATGAAAAGGGCGTCGCATTTATAGTAATCGGCACGGGCTTTACGGGTTTTGTAGGCGGTTACCACAATGATGGGGGTATGGTGCAGGGTGGCATCGTCTTTAATATCCTGGCAGATGAGGGCGCAATCGTTATCCAGCAGCAGGTAATCCAGGATGATCAGGTCGGGTTTATAGCTTTGGGCCATATCGTATACGGCATAAGGATCGTAGGTGATCGAGACATCCCAATCGCCGTAATACATCATTTCGTCAACAACAGATTGGATCCTGTTGTTCTTATCTAAAACCAATAACCTTTTTTGTTTGTTTAAAACTTCCATAGCGCGGCTGTTTAATTTTAATTAAATATCAGCCTGTTTTTGTATGCTGTTTATATAGGTGCCGATGGATGACGGTAATGTGTCGATAAATAACAGATGTTGTTCAGGATACGGAACAAATAGAACGTCGGATATCTGCCTGAAAATTACGGGACTGGCACTTTAGCTGCTCTTTTTTTACGATTACCGAATTTTTGCCCCCGGTATTGCTGAAAATGCCATAACAACATTTATTTACGACAGATATTAACAAATTTTGCAAAAAGAAGTTGGGTGTTGATAAAATCCGGGAATGGGGGTTGATCGTCAAAATCTGCGTTTTTGATATCGTTTAGGCTGTTTTTGTTGATTATTTAGAATAATTATAAATTATAGTTTAGTGTCATTAATTTGTCAGCGATACTGTAATAAATTTTACTTTTGTGGACTGAAAATCGGGGGTAAACTATGCATCTGCCTCAGCTTTCAAACAAAAAAACAGAAATTATTAAGCACAAATACACTTTATGAGAAGTATCTCATTGATTCTTAAACAATTTTCCAGGTCGGTTTTACTGATCGCCGGATTGGCGGTAATGGGCTTTGCTGCCCGTGCACAGGGAGATGCGAAAAAAGGTGAGGCCTTGTTTAAAGCCAAATGTACGGCTTGTCACAAAATGGATCAGGTAATGACCGGCCCGGCGCTTTCGCCAACCATCAAATCAGAAACTGATGACAAGTGGCTGACCAAATGGATCCAGAACAACCAGGCGCTGATAGACGCTAAAGACCCTAAAGCTTTAAAGATCTACAACGAGTTTCAGCAAAAAGGCATGACCGTTTTTGCCGATCTGAGCGATGGCGACGTGGCCGACATTATTGCTTACGCCCGTGCCTGGAAACCTGAAGCTCCTGCGGTTAACCCGAACCTTCCGGCTGAGAGTTCTGCTCCAAGCGATCTGATGATCTTCGGTTTGTTGGGTATCGTGGTTATCGCGTTTGTGGTGATCCTGGTGCTGAACAGGGCCGTTGGTAGCTTAGAGCGCCTGCTGTTAAAGAAACAGGGCCTTATTGCTGAGCACGAAGAAGTTGCTGAAGTTGACAGCATGGCTAAGTTGAAAGAACTGGCTAAAAATAAAAAGTTTGTATTCTTTGTACTGTTCTGCGGTATGGTGATCAGCAGCGTTTGGACATTCGAAACGCTTTGGAACACCAACGTACACACTGGTTACCAGCCGGTGCAGCCTATCAAATACTCGCACGAGTTACACGCCGGTGTAATGAAGATCGATTGCCAGTACTGCCACACGGGCGCTTACAAATCTAAAAACGCTTCTATCCCGTCGCTTAACGTTTGTATGAACTGCCACAACTCGGTTAAGACCGAATCGCCAGAGATACACAAAATTTACGACGCGTTGGGTTACGATCCAACCACGTCTAAATACGACAGCACTAAAGCACACCCAATCCAATGGGTACGTGTACACAACCTGCCTGATCTGGTTTACTTCAACCACTCGCAGCACGTTAAGGTTGGCCAGTTAAAATGCCAAACCTGCCACGGCCCGGTTGAAACCATGAAAGAGGTTTACCAATACTCGCCGTTGACCATGAAATGGTGTATTCAGTGCCACAAACGCACCGAGATCAGCACTAAAGGCAACGCTTATTACGAAAACATGTTAGCCATTCACGACCGCATTAAGAAAGGTGAGAAGATCACCGAAGCGCAAATGGGCGGTTTGGAGTGCGGCAAGTGCCACTATTAATAATTAAATAGAACGTAGCAATTACAGTTTATATAGCTTAAATGGACAGCAATAAAAAATACTGGAAAGGTTTAGAAGAACTAAACAATACGCCGGAATTTGTTGAGATGAATAAACACGAATTCGCCGAGCCCATCCCTATCGAGGATGTGCTGAGCGGAGGCGGTTTATCAACCAAAACTCCCCGCCGCGACTTTTTAAAGGCGCTGGGTTTTGGTGTGGGTGCGGTTACACTGGCAGCTTGCCAAAAAGTACCTGTACACAAGTCTATCCCATACCTTATTAAACCGGAAGAGGTTACTCCGGGCGTGGCAAACTACTATGTTTCCAGCTTCGAGGGCCAGCCTATCCTGGTTAAAACCCGCGAGGGCCGCCCTATTAAAATTGAGGGTAACCCTGCCGATATCCTTACCAAGGGTGGCGTTAGCGCGCAGGGCCAGGCTTCGGTATTAGATCTTTACAACTCGGGCCGCCTGCAAAAACCTGAAATGAACGGTGGCGAAAGCAACTGGGATGCAGTTGATGCCTTTGTTAAAAACCAATTGGCTGCCATTAAAGCCGGTGGCAAAAAGATCCGCATCGTATCATCAACAGTTTACAGCCCTTCAACCTTAGCGGTTATCAACGGCTTTGTTGCTGCTTATCCAAACACCAAACACATCAATTATGATGCTGTATCATACACCGGTATTATTCAGGCTAACCAAAACAGCTTTGGTAAAGCCGTGGTGCCGCACTATAATTTTGATAAAGCCGATGTAATTGTAAGCTTCAGCGCCGACTTTTTAGGTAGCTGGATAGCTGGTGAAGAGCACACCCTGCAATACGTATCAAACCGTAACGCAAAATCATTAGAAGAAAAGAAAATGTCGCGCCATATCCAGTTCGAAACTGGTATGAGCATGACCGGTACCAACGCCGATACCCGCGTTCCGCTGAAACCATCGGAAGAAGGTTTAGCATTGGTTGCCTTATATAACGCCATTTCGGGCACTACCTTGCCAGGTACTAAAAAAATAGATAACAATGTGTTGGCCAACGCTATCACTATTGTTGCTAAGGAATTGGTTGCCGCTAAAGGTAAAGCCCTGGTAGTAGCGGGTACTAACGATGTTGCCGCGCAGGTGCTGGTTAACGCCATCAACTCGTTGTTAGGCAGCTACGGTACTACTATCGACCTGGATACCCCGAACTACAAATACGCCGGTAACGATCAGGAATTTGCTGATTTCATCGGTGAGATGAAGAGGGGAGAGGTTGACGCTGTATTATTTATAGATGCCAACCCTGCTTATAACTACTATAAATCAAAAGACTTTACCGAAGCGTTGTCTAAAGTGAAACTGAAGGTTTCATTTGCCGATCAGAAAGACGAGACTGCCCAGCTTTGTAACGTATTAGCGCCAAACCACCACTACTTAGAGTCGTGGGGCGATGCGCAGGTGATGGAAGGTTATTACAGCATTGTACAGCCAACCATCAACCCGGTATATAGCACCCGCCAGGCCGAGCACACCCTGCTGATCTGGAGCGATGCCGCTGTTAAAGATTACTACACTTTTGTACGTAATACCTGGGATACCGCCATCTTCCCTAAAGTGGGTATGGCTGCCGGTCAAAAATCGTGGGAAGCCCTGCTGCAAACAGGTTTTGTAAAAGCTGCCGCTAAACCTGCCGGCGTTTACACCTTCAGCAAGGACCTGAACGCGGTTGCACAAGCTATTGTTAATCAAAGCCCTGCTTTAACTGCAAAAGGCAATGGCGACGTAGAATTAGCCTTATATCAAAACAACGGTGTTGGTAATGGTAACAAAGCCAACAACCCATGGTTACAGGAAATGCCGGATCCGGTATCGAAAGTTACCTGGGATAACTTCGCCGCAGTATCTGAGAAATTTGGCCGTGAAGTATTAAAAGCTGAAGAAGGCGACGTAGTTGAAATTACAGTTGACGGTAATAGCATTAAAGTACCGGTATTATTCCAGCCTGGCCAGGCACAGGGCACCGTTTCGGTAGCTTTGGGTTACGGCCGTACTGCCAGCGGTAAAGTTGGCGATGGCGTAGGTGCTAACGCTTATCCTTTCTACGGTTTCCGCAATGGTACATTCCAAACCACCACTGTTGCTACTATAAAAAAGACCGGCGAAATAAACCTGCTGGCTCAAACACAAACACACCATAGCTACGAAGGCCGCAGCGTTATCCGCGAAGCTTCCTTTAAAGAATATTTAAAAGATCCGGCAGCAGGTAGCGGCCGTGGTGAAAAGAAGAAGGATTACAATTCGGAAAGCCTTTGGGACGATTGGGAAAGACCACAATACAACTGGGTTATGGCTATCGACCTGAACGCCTGTACCGGTTGCGGTGCCTGCGTGGTTGCTTGTAATGCCGAAAATAACATCCCCGTTGTAGGTAAGGACGAGGTTCGCCGTCGTCGCGAGATGCATTGGATCCGTATCGACCGTTATTACAGCTTTAACGATAACGGAAATACCGCTGTAACTAAAGAAAAGGAAATAGCTAAGTTAACCGATCTTGATAACGTATCGGTTGTGCACCAGCCAATGATGTGCCAGCATTGCGATCACGCTCCTTGCGAGACCGTTTGCCCGGTACTGGCTACCGTACACTCGAGCGAAGGCTTGAACCACATGGCTTACAACCGTTGTATCGGTACCCGTTACTGCGCTAACAACTGTCCGTTTAAAGTACGCCGCTTCAACTGGTTCAACTACTGGAACGATTCGCGCTTTGAAAACTACCTGCAAAGCGAGTACACGCAATTAGTGCTTAACCCTGATGTGGTTACCCGTTTCCGTGGTGTGATGGAAAAATGCTCGATGTGTATCCAGCGTATCCAGGCCGGTAAATTGAAAGCCAAGATAGAGAAACGCCCATTGAAAGATGGCGACGTTAAAGTGGCTTGCCAGCAAACCTGTACCGCTAACGCTATCGTATTCGGTAACGCTAACGATCCTAACTCGGAAGTATCAAAAGCACTGAAGAGCGAGCGTACTTACTATGTACTGGAAGAATTGAACGTACAGCCGGGTATTGGTTACCAGGTTAAAGTGAGAAATATTAACGAACAACAGGCTTAATTTTTATTACAACAGAGATTAATATATATGGCATCTCATAATGAATCAATAATCAGGGAACCGTTAATTACCGGCAAGGATATTACCTATGCCCAAATTACCGAGGATGTTTTGCGCCCTGTAGAAAATATGCCTACTAAGGCCTGGTGGATCGGTTTCACCGTTTCATCGCTTGGCGCTTTGCTTTGGGTATTTGCCGTAAGCTGGACGTTTTGGTTCGGTATTGGCTCGTGGGGCTTAAACAAAACAGTAGGCTGGGCCTGGGATATCACCGGTTTCGTGTGGTGGGTAGGTATCGGTCACGCCGGTACACTGATCTCGGCGGTACTGTTACTGTTCCGTCAAAACTGGCGTAACTCCATCAACCGCTCGGCCGAGGCGATGACCATCTTCGCGGTAATTTGCGCCGCTACCTACATTGTAGCGCACATGGGCCGCCCCTGGATGGCGATCTACTCGCTGCCGATCCCTAACCAGTACGGCTCGCTTTGGGTTAACTTTAACTCACCGCTGATCTGGGACGTATTCGCGATCTCGACTTACTTTTCGGTATCGTTAGTATTCTGGTACACTGGTTTATTGCCCGATATCGCTTCCATCCGCGACCGTGCACAAGGCATCCGCCGCAAAATATATTCGATATGCTCATTCGGCTGGACCGGTTCGGTAAAAACCTGGCAGCGTTTTGAAACCGTATCGCTTATCCTGGCAGGTGTATCTACACCACTGGTACTTTCGGTACACACCATCGTATCAATGGACTTTGCTACCTCGCTTGAGCCGGGATGGCACACCACCATCTTTCCGCCATACTTCGTTGCGGGTGCTATCTTCTCGGGTTTCGCCATGGTGCAAACCCTGTTACTGGTAGCCCGTAAAGTATTAGCGCTGGAAAACTACATCACCATGTTCCACATCGAATCGATGAACAAGATCATCATCTTAACCGGTTCTATTGTGGGTGTGGCTTACTTAACCGAGTTCTTTATCGCCTGGTATTCGGGTGTTGAATATGAGCAATACGCCTTCATTAACCGTGCAACCGGTCCGTACTGGTGGGCATACTGGAGCATGATGAGCTGTAACGTAATTAGCCCGCAGTTGTTCTGGGTGAAGAAATGGCGTACCAATATCGCGTTCTCATGGGTATTATCTATCGTAGTGAACATCGGTATGTGGTTCGAGCGTTTTGTGATCATCGTAACCTCGCTGCACAGGGATTATATCCCATCAAGCTGGGCGATGTTCTACCCAACCTGGATAGACGTGAGCGTATTCATCGGTTCGATAGGTGTGTTCTTTACCCTGTTCCTGTTATTCATCAGGGTGCTGCCATCAGTAGCGATGGCCGAGGTAAAACTGTTGCTGAAAGGATCGAGCGAGCAGGCTAAGAAGAAATTGATAGACGAAGGCCACCTTGACCCAAGCCATGTTCAGTTCTACAAAGAATCGTTAACCAAATTTGATAGCGTAGACGTAGCTGATTACCAATAAACACAATTAATGATGAGCAGTACTAAATTTATATTGGGCCTTTTTGACGATCCGGATAATATGTTACACGGGATCGAGAAACTGCAAAAAAACAGCGTGCCTATCTATGATGTATATACTCCGATGCCTATCCACGGTATCGAAGCTAAATTAGGCATTAAGGAATCGCGCCTGGGTTACGCGGCATTCATGTTCGGTTGTTTGGGTGGCAGTACCATATTCGCTATCATCTACTTCACCATGGTGCACGATTGGCCGATGAACATTGGTGGTAAAAATCCATTCGCTATACCCGACTTTATTCCAATCACTTTTGAGTGGACCGTATTATTTACAGCCTTTGGTATGGTGGCAACGTTTTTATTCGCTACCCATTTGTTCCCGGGCCGTACGCCAAGGGTAATGGACTACAGGGCTACAGACGACAGGTTTGTAATAGCAATTGACGCTAAAGGCAATACCCCGCATGCCGATATCGACAGTATATTAAAAGAAGCGGGAGCAGTAGAAGTTAAGCATAACGACAGAAAATATGTTAGCTATGAATAAATTAAGAATATTGGGTGCATCGGTTGCCGCTATCGCTGCCACGGTTTTAATAACATCGTGCAAGGATAAAAGAAGTACCGGTTGGGAATACGCCCCCAATATGTACGAACACATTGCATACGACCCGGATCAGAAAAATCCGAATTTTGCAGATGGTAAAACAGCGCAGGTACCACCAAATGGAACTATCCCTGTGGGCTTTGTGAAATTTGATTATCCGAAAACCAAAGAAGGTTATGAACTGGCCGGCGCTGAAGTACATAGCACTTTGCCACAAACACAAGCTAACTATGCCGAAGGTAAGGTATTGTTTATGCACTTTTGCTCGCCTTGCCATGGCGAAACAGGCCAGGGCGATGGTTTGGTAGTTCAGCACGGTTATCCACCACCGCCATCATACTCTAAAGGGCAATCATCTCGCGGTGGCGCCATGAAGGATCTCACAGACGGTAAAATTTATCATACCATTACTTATGGTAACAACGCGATGGGATCGTACGCATCGCAGTTATCGCCTGAGGAACGCTGGAAGGTGATCATGTACGTTCACCATTTACAAACTTTATAAGAAATTAAAATTAAATGGGCACTCATAATAATTTTGACGGACAATACGAATTTACAGGCAAGGCGAAAACCTGGAGCCTGGCCGGCATTATAGTTGGTGTTTTGGTAATACTGGCGGGCTTTTTAATAGGCCAGGCCGAGCGTACCTTTGCCAACTTGTTGCTGATGGGCTATTACTTTACCTGCGTTTGTATGTGCGGCGTATTTTTTTGCGCGGTACAATACGCGGCGCAGGCAGGCTGGTCTGCAGCGATATTGCGTATACCGCAGGCATTTGCAAAAAACTTAGGTATAGCTTCGCTGATCCTGATCGTGATCATCCTGGCGGGTTTATTCCTTACCCATAATGTAGTTAACGAAGAAAATGGTAAAACCGTTGTCGCTCCATACCTGTATAAACTGTGGGCTATGAAGGGGGTATCTACACCGGGTAACGAAAACTACGACCCGATTATGGCAGGTAAGGCATCGTTCCTGAATATACCTTTCTTCCTGATCCGTTTGCTGGCATTTTTAGGCTGCTATACCATATTTGGTAACCTGCTGATCAAATACTCGCAGAACGAGGACGAACTGGGCGGCATGAGCAACTACGAGAAAAGCTTTAAAATGTCGTGCATATTCCTGGTGATATTTGGTTTCACCACGCCGGTATTCGCTTTCGACGTGATCATGTCTTTAGAGGCACACTGGTTCTCTACCATGTTTGGCTGGTATAACTTTGCCGCCATGTGGGTTAGCGGTTTGGCGGTAATGACCTATGTTATTATTAAACTGCGCGAACAAGGTTATTTCCCATGGATCACCGAAAACCACCTGCACAACATGGGTTTGTTCATGTTCGCGTTCTCTATCTTCTGGACTTACGTATGGTTCGCCCAGTTCTTACTGATCTACTATGCTAACTTACCTGAAGAGGCAGTATATTTCTACCGCCGCTGGGAGCCGCAGTTTAAACCATGGTTCTGGTTAAACATTGTACTTAACTTCTGCGGTCCGTTATTTGTACTGATGATGCGCGACGCTAAGCGTATGACCAAGGTGTTAAAGATCACCTGTTTGATACTGATCGTAGGCCACTGGTTAGATTACTTTATGATGATCATGCCGGGTACTGTTGGTCCGCAGGAGCAATGGTGGCAGGAGATCAGCTGGATAGAGGCTGGTACGTTTATCGGTTTTGCAGGTTTGTTCACCTTCCTGATGCTGACCGCGCTGAGCAAATTTAAATCGCTTATACCAAAGCAGCACCCGTTTTTACAGGAAAGCTTGCACCACCATATTTAATCGTTATATCGTAAATAATAAGAGAATACCAAAAGAACACAATAATGGGATTCAGAAATTTAATAAATTCTAAAAAGATAGCTGCGCTGTTCGCTGCGTTACTGTTAGGCGGCACACAGGTGCTGATGGCGCAAACCGCCGCTGCTACAACAGCTTCAACCACTACCGACGAGGATAAAGCGGCAATGTGGGCCGGCGTGGAGTACTATGTACTGCTTTTTGTACTGGTTTGTGTTGGCATTGCCATTGTAGGCCGTATTATAAAGGTGTACGATTTGACCAATCAGCTTCACGGTAAAAAACCGTTCAACTGGAATAATTTTATGGGTGTACTGTGCCTGATATTCCTGATCGGCGGTTCTTACGGTGCTTACTGGTCGTTCTCGGTACAGGGCGCCATGTCGCTGCCGGAATCAGCATCAGAGCACGGCTTAAAAACCGATTCGATGTTCTGGACAACTACGGTGTTCACCTTCATCGTATTTGTTATCACCCAGGTATTGCTGTTTGTATTCCTGTTTGTTTACAGATATTCAAAAAAACGCCGTGCATTCTTCCTGCCCCACAATAACACTATTGAAAAGGTTTGGACCATTATCCCGGCTATCGTATTAACTGTTTTGGTTGTGTTCGGTTTCTTCACCTGGAGAACCATCACCAATACCACCAATGTTAAAGGCGATATCAACATTGATATTACCGGCCACCAGTTTGCATGGGAAGTACGCTACCCGGGTAAAGACGGCGAGTTAGGTAAAAAGAACTACAAACTGGTTAGTGCGCTGAATAACTTAGGCGTTAATTTCCAGGACCGCAACTCGTTTGATGACCTGCGTGCCGATACCATCGTTATTCCAAAAGGTAAATCGATCAGGCTGAACATTACTGCGCAGGACGTTATCCATAGCGTTTACATGCCGCACTTCCGTTTGCAAATGAACGCGGTGCCGGGCTTGCCAACCTACTTTAAATTTGTACCACGCTTCACTACCCAGGAGATGAGAGAGAAAGTGGGCGATCCTAACTTTGAATACCTGCTGTATTGCGCCAAAATATGCGGCGACGGTCACTATAACATGAAGAAATTTGTTCGTGTGGTAACCGAGGCTGAATACCAGGCCTGGCTGAGCCACCAAAAACCTTACCTGAGCGATGGTTTAAGAAAAGAATTGAAACTGGCCGGTAACGATCAGCCGGTGAACCAGGGTACTAACAGGTTAGCATTAAATAATTAATATTTTCAGATAGCAATTATGTCAACATTATCAGTTCAAGATCACGGAGCACATCAGCATGACCACGACCATGATCACGAGCACCATCACGATACTTTCCTGACCAAATATATCTTCAGTCAGGACCACAAGATGATCGCCAAGCAGTTCCTGATCACAGGTATTACGATGGCCGTTATCGCGATGATCTTATCTATACTTTTCAGGATCCAGTTGGCTTATCCTGATAAGGCATTCCCTTTGTTAGAAACTTTGCTGGGCCGCTTTGCGCCTAATGGCCGTTTAGACCCGGGTTTCTACCTCTCGCTGGTAACCATCCACGGTACCATCATGGTATTCTTTGTGTTAACTGCCGGCTTAAGCGGTACTTTCAGTAACTTGCTGATCCCTTTACAGGTTGGCGCGCGTGATATGGCATCGCCGTTCATGAACATGTTATCTTACTGGTTCTTCTTTACTGCCAGCGTGATCATGTTAAGCTCGTTCTTCATTGAAAAAGGCCCTGCAAGCGGTGGCTGGACAATTTACCCGCCATTATCTGCATTGCCAAAAGCAATGAAAGGTTCTGATCTGGGTATGACCCTGTGGCTGATCAGTATGGTGTGCTTTATCGCTTCATCATTGTTGGGCGGTATCAACTACGTTAGTACCGTATTAAACATGCGTACAAAAGGTATGGACCTGTGGAAAATGCCTTTGACTATCTGGGCATTCTTCCTTACCGCTATCCTGGGTGTATTAGCATTCCCGGTACTGGTTGCAGGTGTGGTATTGCTGATCTTCGACCGTAGCTTTGGTACCAGCTTCTACCTGTCGGACATCGTATTAAACGGAAAAGTATTATCATTTGAGGGTGGTAGCCCGATCCTGTTCCAGCATTTATTCTGGTTCCTGGGCCACCCTGAGGTATATATCGTAATTATGCCGGCCATGGGTATCTCATCAGAGATCATGTCGGTTAACTCACGCAAACCTATCTTCGGTTACCACGCGATGGTTTACTCGCTGATCGGTATCACTGTACTGTCGTTCATCGTATGGGGCCACCACATGTTTGTTACGGGTATGAACCCGTTCCTGGGCGGTGTGTTCATGATCACTACGCTGATCATCGCGGTACCATCTGCGGTAAAAACATTCAACTGGCTGGCTACGCTGTGGCGCGGTAACATCAGGTTTACGCCTGCTATGCTTTTCGCTATCGGTATGGTATCGTTCTTCATCTCTGGTGGTTTAACAGGTATCTTCCTGGGTAACGCCGCTTTGGATATCAACCTGCACGATACTTACTTCGTAGTGGCCCACTTTCACCTGGTAATGGGTTCGGCAGCAATATTCGGTATGTTGGCCGGTGTTTACCACTGGTTCCCTAAAATGTTCGGTAAGATGATGGATGACCGTTTAGGTTACCTGCACTTCTGGCTGACATTTATTGGCGCTTACCTGGTATTCTTCCCGATGCACTTTATGGGTCTGGATGGTGTGCCACGCCGTTACTATGCTTTCACCGAGTTCGAATCGATGAAACGCTGGTTATCAGTAAACATGTTCATTACATGGGCTGCTATCATATCAGCTTTAGCACAGGTTGGCTTCCTGATCAACTTTATTCACTCGATATTCTGGGGTAAAAAAGCCACCGAAAATCCATGGGAATCAAATACCCTGGAGTGGACTACACCTGTTGAGCACCTGCATGGTAACTGGCCGGGCGAGATCCCAACCATCTACCGTTGGCCTTATGATTACAGCAAGCCGGGTGCCGATCATGATTTTATCCCGCAAACTACGCCTTTCTCTCAAACTATGAGCTCTAACACCGAGCACGATTTCGAAGATAATGAGGCGGGTTTGAAAGCTTACCACGAGTGGGTGGCTAAAAACAAATCGGGCAACCAAGAAAGCTAATTAACAGGGCATTGCCCCTGTTCAATATATCCTAAGTCTTAAGTCCGGAGAGCGAAGTCAAATTCCCGACTTAAGACTTAGTTTTTTAAAAGACAGTATCAAGTTTGAAGCCTTAAGCAGCAAGTTTGAAGTCTTAAGCATCAAGTCTAAGGTATTTCTAACTACGGACTATCGACTTAAGGCTACTGACTACAGGCTTAGAACTACCGGCTTAAGAGTCGCGACTTAGAAGAAGAATGAGTAAAGCATCAGCAAAAGAACGGTTTCGGAAATTTAACCTTACTGCAATTATTTTGCTATTTGTTGTGATTTTGGCGGGTGGTGTGGTGCGCAGCTCTGGTTCGGGTATGGGATGCCCGGATTGGCCTAAATGTTTTGGTGGCTATATCCCGCCCACCAACGTATCGCAATTACCGGCCGATTATAAAGAGAAATACGTGGCCGGTCGCAAGAAAAAGAACGACCGCTTTGCTAAAACACTTGATGTATTTGGCTATAGCGAACTTGCCACCCGCATCCGCGAAGACAAGTCGATACTGGTTCCCGAAGAATTTAATGCTGTTAAAACCTGGATAGAATATGCCAATCGCATAGCAGGCGTTTTATCAGGCATATTTTTATTGCTGACGGCTATCTACTCATTCAATTACAGGGGGATTAATAACTGGATACCTGTAGCAAGCGTTTTTAACTTGCTTTTGGTTGTTTTCCAGGGATGGTTAGGTTCTATCGTGGTTTCAACCAATTTGGTGGCATGGATAGTTACTGTACATATGCTGCTGGCATTAGCCATACTGGCATTGTGCATTTATAGTTACCACGCCGCGAAAGTGGTGGGCAGGCCCAAAATGGCTATAAAAGGCTTTTTATACCTGCTGGCCGTGGCCGTATTAATATTAAGCATTGTACAGATCACTTTTGGTACATCGGTACGCGAAAAGATAGACGAGGTTTCGGCCCATTTACAAGGCGGTTACCGCCAGGATTGGGTAGCAAAAGCCGGTGATATATTTAACCAACACCGCGACATAGCGCTGGCAGTTTTTGTGTTGAATGTGATGTTGTATGGTTTGATCCGCAAAAGTTACAGCCGCCACTCCATACAGCAGCAAATAATGAGTTTTATTTTTTTGATGATCATGCTGCAAATAGGCACAGGCATAGCGCTGTCATACTTCGCGCTGCCGCCTTTCGCGCAGGCATCGCACATTGTACTGGCCAGTTTGGTGTTTGGCGCGCAGTTTTACCTGCTGCTCAATTTATCACGGTCGGTTAATAACAGGGGGGCATTGGCATGACAGGGAAAGACTTTTCAAAACTGATCAAAACCAGGCTTACCTTTTTGGTAGTGTTCTCGGCGTCGATATCATTTATTATTGGTGTTAAGCATAACCCTAATCCCGAGGCTTCGTTGTACAGCACACAAATGTGGATCAACTGGCTGAAGCTGGTTATCGGCGGCTTTTTGGTAACATCGGCAGCCAATTGCTTTAACGAGGTGATTGAAAAAGACCTGGATAAGCTGATGAAGCGCACCATGGACCGCCCGATGCCTGCCGGACGTATGACCACCGGGCAAGGTTTGGTACTGGGTTTGGGTATGGGCATAGCCGGAACTTATCTGCTGGGCAGCCTGAATTTGCTGACCGGCCTGCTATCGGTATTTTCGATATTGCTATACGCATTCGCTTATACGCCTTTGAAGCAAAAATCACCCATCGCGGTTTTTGTTGGCGCTATACCGGGTGCATTGCCACCACTTATCGGTTATGTAGCCGCGCAGCCACATGGCCGGATAGATGAAATTGCCCTGATCCTGTTCGGGATACAATTTGTATGGCAGTTCCCGCATTTTTGGGCTATCGCCTGGGTGCTTGACGATGATTATAAACTGGCGGGTTTCCGCCTGCTGCCCAGCGGCGGGCGCGATAAAGTGAGCGCCGCCATTACGTTTTTGTTTACCGCCATCCTGGTGCCGGTAAGTTTACTCCCAACTATTTACCACTATGGCGGTTATTATGTAGGGGGCGTATCGCTGGTGTGCAGTTTGATATTTTTATACCAGGGATTTGTACTTTTGCGCACCTGCGAAATTAAAGCGGCCCGATCGCTGATGTTCGGATCGTTCTTTTATTTGCCGGTGGTGCAATTAATGTTTTTGTTTGATTTTATTGCGAAATAAATAATGATGGCTCAGTTACAACAAGATAACGAGAAGATACAACAGCTTGGCGCCAAAAAGTTTAACATGTGGATCTTTATTTTCTGCTCGTTTATGCTTTTCGCGGCCTTTAGCAGCGGCTTTATCGTATATGCCGGCGGCAAGGGGCACGGGTTGAATGTGATATTGCCTGCATCGTTCAGGTACAGCACTATTGTGCTGGTAATAAGCAGCATTACGCTGTTTATGGCATCAAGGGCGGCCAAACAGAACGAGCGCGGCCTGCAGGGACTGTTTTTATGGCTCACCATTGGTTTAGGCATCACCTTTTTATGCCTGCAGGTTTATGGCTGGTACATCCTGTCGTACAAAATGCAGGTGTTTTTAACCGACCCGAACGCGTCGCGGTCGTTTGTTTATGTGATCACTTTTATGCATATCCTGCACATTTTGGGCGGCCTGGTATGGCTGGGCGCTGCATTGGCGGGCAGCATTAAAGGGATACCACAGGTTAAGAATTTATATCGGATGGAAATGTCAGCTATTTTTTGGCATTTCTTGGATATTATATGGATTTATCTATACGTTTTTTTACTTTTGAATCAAATTTAAACATCTCTTATTTTAGTACAGATGAGTACAACAACATCACAAATTGACGAAGTAAAGACCACAGCCTGGGCCGGGGGCCGTTCGCCATTCTCGGTTGAGTATGGCAAGCTAATGATGTGGTTCTTCCTGCTTTCGGATGCGTTTACATTTTCAACGTTACTGATCTCTTACGGCGCGTTGCGTTTCAGCTCTCCAAGCTGGCCTGCACCCGATCTGGTTTTCCAATCAGTACCATTAACCAGCATAACCCATGGCGCGCCACTGGTGTTTGTAGGTATCATGACCTTTATCCTGATCGCCAGTTCGGTAACGATGGTTTTGGCGGTAGAGGCCGGTCATCGTAATGCTAAAAAAGAGGTTGTTTGGTGGATGATAGCTACCGTTATTGGTGGTTTCATGTTCCTGGGTTGCCAGGCTTTAGAATGGACACACCTGCACGAAGAAGGTTTTTGGTGGGGACATATCCCAAGCCACGAAGCGCTAAAAGAGTTCTTCCACGATGAGAAACTGGTTAACCCGGTTTATACACAGCAGTTTGCTAACCTGTTCTTCACTATCACCGGTTTCCACGGTTTCCACGTATTTAGCGGGGTGATCATCAATATCGTTATAACGATTAACGTTTTACTGGGCACCTACCAAAAACGTGGCAGCTACCTGATGATTGAAAAAGTTGGCCTTTACTGGCACTTTGTAGACCTTGTTTGGGTATTTGTATTTACATTCTTCTATTTAGTTTAAAACATCACAACCTGATATATTATGTCATCAGCAACACACCATCTGCACGAAGATCACGGCGACCACGAAGGAATGACCAAGAAGAAGATCTTCCAGGTATTGGGGATCCTGACCGCTATAACCGCTATTGAGTTTTTTATAGCACTTTATATGGTGCCGCACCATATAATTGAATACGGCGTGGCTAACCCTATATACATTATATTAACACTTGCAAAAGCTTATTTTATTGTTGCATTCTTCATGCACTTAAAATTTGAAGCAACGGCCTTAATTTACACTATTATAGTGCCTATTCTGTTTATCATCGGTTTAATACTGGTGCTGACCAACGAAAGCCACCATTGGGTAGATGTACATCAAGCTGCCGGTTACTGAGATAAATGAGCAGCATAAAAAAGATAGTGATCCTGGTACTGATATTAGCGGTACCAGGATTTTTATATTATTTACTAACCAGTCAGGGTAAAAACAGGTACAAACCGCTGCCCTTTTATGGCCCCAAGCCGCTCTCGGGCACATTTCATACCTTTCATGGTAAAAAGATCCCCGATACGCTTTTTCACAAAGCGGGCGACTTTAATTTGCTGGATCAGGATGGCAAACCCGTATCGTTCAAAACCCTTGAGGGGCAAATACTGGTGATCAGTTTTTTTTATACCCATTGCCCGGATATCTGCACAAAGGTGAATGCCAATATGGATAGCCTGGCGGGATATTACATCAAAAACAAGCTGGTAACGTTTGCATCGATAACGGTCGATCCGCAAAGAGATAACGCTGCCGTATTGAAAAGCTTCGCCGCCCAATACAGGCAGCCGGCCAGCAAATGGAAGTTCCTGACCGGCGATACCACCACAATTTATACATTGGCCCGCAAGGGACTATTTGTGGATGCCCTGCAAAGCGGTAAAGACGAATTTATAGCCAGCAGCAAAATTGTACTGCTGGATCCGGAGCGCCGCATCAGGGGGTACTACGATGGTACATCCGCCACGGATGTTACGCGATTGGTGGATGAGTTGAAGGTGCAGATATCGGAAGAGTTGCGGAAGAAGGAGAAGCCGTTGTATTGATTTTGTAGAGACGCATAATTGCGTCTCCCGTATACAGATCGGTCGCGCAGGCTTGAGCCACAAATATGTGGCTCTACATTGGGCAACTGTTGGTGTTGACACCAACAACCCCCACTGGCTTCAGTTTGTAACTGAAGCCTGCGGATAAGATAAAGTCTGTGACTTTATTAACATAGCAACGCAAGTCACAGACTTGCAGATATCAATGGGCTTCAGTTATAAACTGAAGCCAGTGTGAATAGCGATAATAAAAAGAATGACAGATAAATTTATATTTCGTTTTGTAGCCGCTGTATCGGTGTTTGTATTTTTAGTAGTAGTGTTACTGAACAGGAAAGTATTGCCTCCGCCCGAACATCTGCCATCGTTCACTATTTACCTGCCTAAGCTAAACGCCATTTTAAATGGTACCTGTGCGTTTTTACTGGTGCTTTCCCTCATCTTTATCAGGATGGGGAATATTGCGGTGCATAAAAGCATCAACATAGCAGCCTTCTGCTTGTCCTCGCTGTTTTTGGTATCGTACATTACGTTTCACTATATGGCGCCCGAGACCATCTTTGGCGACATTAATGGTGATGGCGTGCTGGACGCGATGGAAAAAGCCGCGATTGGTAGCGTACGTACCATTTATCTAACCATACTGATATCGCACATCATCCTGGCCGCTGCCGTATTACCATTGATATTACTAAGCTTTTACCGCGGCCTGCAAATGCAGGTAGAAAAACACCGCAAACTGGTACGCTGGACCTACCCGATATGGCTGTATGTAACCATTACCGGCGTAGTGGTTTACCTGTTGATATCGCCGTATTATCATTTTTAATTTTAGTGATGATTTGACTTAACCACAAAGGGCACAAAGGTTTTCACAAAGGACACAAAGGAATATAATTTGCACAAACCACTGGAGTGTCAGTGTTTTTCTTTGTGTTCTTTGTGCTTATTTATTCCCGCAAATTCTTTGTGTCCTTTGTGGTTAAATCACCCGAAATATTCCGTAAATTTGTAACATGAAAAGCTTCCGATTGCTTTTAGCTGTTATGGTGTTGATGCTGGCCGCGGGCAGTGTGAAAACTGCAAACGCGCAATGCGCCATGTGTTCTACCATGGTAGAAACCAATAACAAAAGCGGCGCCGGTACCACCAAAGGTTTAAATAACGGCGTGATGTATCTGCTTGCAGCCCCTTACCTGGCCGTAGGTACGGTGGGTTTCGTGTGGTATCGAAAATACCGTCGCAAAAATGCGGCCAACCCCGCGTAGTTCATCATTCGTTTTGAGTGAATTATTGTACGATCATACTTTTTGATTTTCTAAAAATCTACCCCAAAATTACTATTAGATAATGGCCGAAACACCTAAAGTATGGGCAATGTTGCATGGCAAATGCCCGCGTTGCCGCAGGGGAGATATGTTTAAGGGGCCGATGTATTCGCTGCGGTCGGCGGGGATGCGCGATGTTTGCCCGCATTGTAATTTACTGTTCGAGATAGAGCCGGGGTACTTTTACGCCGCCATGTACGTAAGCTACGCCATGAACGTAGCCGAACTGGTTACGCTGGCTTTAGGCACATGGTTGCTTACCGGCAATATGGAATCGCCCTGGTTATATTTAAGTGTCATTTTATCGGGATGCCTTTTGCTGGCGCCTTTTAATTACCGATATTCGCGTATATTGATGTTATATTGGCTGTCGCCCAAAATACATTACCAGCCGCATTTAGATACCGATGATCACCCAACAAACGCTTGACTTTATAACCGAAATAAAGGAAAATAACAACCGCGAATGGTTCCTTGATAATAAAGACAAATACCAGCTTGCTTATGATAACATTGTACAATTTACCGGCGATGTTTTAAAAGAGCTAAGCAAGATAGATCCCCTGGTGGATGCGCACACCGATCCAAAAAAATGCATCATGCGCATTTACCGCGATATCCGCTTCAGCAAAGATAAAACCCCGTATAAGCACTGGATAGGCATTCATAAGCTAAGCCAGGGCAGGTACGCTGCCGGTATAGGCTACTATATGCATATCGAACCAGGTAACTCGTTTGTAGGCGGGGGCTACTGGATGCCTGAGGGCGAACATGTAAAAATGATCCGCCAGGAGATAGATTACAACGCTACCGATTTTAAAGCCATCGTAGATAAGTCCTCGTTCAAAAAAACATTTGGTGAATTCCGTGACCAGGAGCAATTGAAAACCATCCCTAATGGTTATGACGCTGATAACGAAAACATCAGCCTGCTGAAACTAAAAAGCTTTGCCGCTGTTCATCAGCTTAAAGATGCCGAACTGAAAAAAATCGATATCGCGAAAAATGTTGCCGGGGTATTTAAGGAACTTTACCCTTTGCTTGGCTTTTTACAAAACGCACTTGTTTAACCACTAACCCATCATATGATATGAAAATGAAGTATTTGCTGTTAGCCTTGTTTGCCGGTATCGCGCTGCAATCGTGCGTGGTATTGTCGCCTAAAAAATATAAAGCCCTGCTGGCCCAGCGCGATTCGCTGTCGTCGCGCACGATGAGCCTGGAAGACGAACGCAGTAGGCTGCAAGGCGATACCGCCCGTCTGCATCACGAAATTGCCGACCTGAAAAAGAATATCAGCGACCTGAACGATAACCTGGCCACCGCCAACAAAAATATCGACGCGCTGAATGGTAAATACAATGCGTCATCAAGCAAAGTAACTCAGCTATCAGGCGATTTGGCCAAACGTGAAGCACGCCTGAAAGAGGTGGAAGATATTTTGCGCAAACGAGACGAAGCTACCAATGCGCTGAAGGAAAAATTGCAAAAAGCGCTGTTAGGCTTCACGCAGAACGGATTGTCGGTTGATATCCGTAATGGCAAGGTGTATGTATCGCTTACCGATAAGTTGCTATTCCCGTCGGGCAGTATTATAATTGATGATAAGGGTAAGCAAGCGTTGAAACAACTGGCTGCGGTACTAAATAAAGAAACGGATATCAATATGGCAGTTGAAGGCCATACCGACGATAAAAAGATAAAAAACCTTGGCCAGATAAAAGATAACTGGGACCTGAGCGTATTACGTGCCACATCGGTAACCCGCTATCTTACCGAAGTCGAAAATATCGATCCTCACCGTTTAACAGCCACCGGCAAGGGCGAATTCCAACCGATAGACACCAGCAATACACCTGAAGGTTTAGCCAGGAACAGGCGCATAGAGATTGTACTATCACCTAAGCTGGATGAGCTGTATAATTTGATAACGAAGTAATACCCCTCCCAACCCTCCCCGAAAGGGAGGGCTTTTGGGGAAGCTTGTATTTTAAAGTCCGCTCCTTTGGAGAGGATTTAGGAGAGGTTTATGCAGCTATACGCCATTATATCAGACATACACGGCAATGCTTTAGCACTGGAAGCAGTTTTAGCAGATATTAAAAGCCGTGGTATCAGTAATACCATTAACCTGGGCGATTTCTTTTTCGGAGCGTTGGAGCCTGAGAAGGTTGCAGACTTATTGCGCCAAAACCCGATGTTATGCATCACCGGGAATACGGACAGAGAAATACTGGAAGCTATTGATAACCCATCGGGCAAGCATAAACCGGGTATGGATAGAGTGGTAGGGGATTTGTCGGACGAAAGCATCAATTGGATGCGAGGGCTGCCGAAAACCGCTACCTGTGATAGCTTGTTTTTTGTATGCCACGGCACGCCCGAAAGCGATAATGAGTATTTGTTAGAAAAGGTAACCGCCAACGGCGTATTTGTTTATAACGATGAAGATCTGATTGCAAAAACACAACACATAGCCGAGCGCATTATCCTGTGTGGCCACTCGCATGTAAACCGGATGATCTGGTTATCGAACGGAAAAATTATCCTGAATCCCGGTAGTGTTGGCTTGCCGGCTTACCTGGGTACCGGCGAGCACCGTTTCGCAATGGAGTCGATGACGCCGCATGCCAAATATGCGATAGTTAGCGCAGAAGGCAATGACATTAATATAGAACAAGTACTTTGCACTTACGATTGGAAAGCCGCCGCCGAAACCGCCAGGCAAAATGGCAATCCCGACGCGGCCAGGTTCTTGCTACACGGCAGGATGCCAAAAGATTTGCGGGTAGTGATCAGTTAATCCGAGATTAGAAATCAGGCAAACAATATAGCCAAAGTGATATTCTCACTAATGACTAATGACCTAAAACGGACTTACAAAATCGTTAAACGAAGGCAGTACCAGGTCTTTTGGTGATAATATTGCATCGCCAGCGTCGATACCCCAATCGATGTTTAAAGTTGGATCGTTCCATATCACACCTATTTCTGAAGCTTTATCGTAAACGTTGGTTACTTTGTAGGTGAAAATGGTATCATCCTCAAGCGTTACAAAGCCATGTAAAAAGCCGGGCGGAACCCAAAATTGTACATGGTTATCTCCACTCAATTCAACAGTAACATACTGTCCGTAGGTTGGCGAGTTTTTGCGGATATCAACCGCTACATCCAGTACCCGGCCTTGAATAACACGCACCAGTTTACCTTGTGCAAATGGATCGGCCTGGCCGTGTAAGCCGCGTAAAGCCCCTTTTTGAGAGAACGATTGATTGTCTTGTACAAAGGTATCCGTAATTCCAGCGGCAACGTATTTTTGCTGGTTATAGCTTTCATAAAAATAACCGCGGTCATCAGGGAAAATACGTGGTTCGATTATTAACAGGCCATCAATGGCGGTGGTTTTTACATTCATTTTTCGTCAATCAATTGCATTAAGGTATTAAAAAGCACAAACCTGTTCTCGAACTTTTGGTTATGTAGTTGGTGAAACCAGTTTGAGTGCTTGTTCCGAAAGTATGTATAGTTACCCTCTTTATCGGTAATAAACTGCACACAATAAGTTACGCCCTCGTTTGGCGAATCTAACACTGAAAGAATTTTATAGGAATTGAACCAACCGGTTTTCATAATGGCCGGTATCTGTTCTGTTTGCATCCAGGTAAGCCATTCGTCTTTAATGGCTTCATCCATTACGTAGGTTTCGTTGTATACGATCATCAGGGCAAAAATACGGATTTTATAGTTGGCCGTTCATTTTATCGCCTCTTAAAATCCTGAAACGTTTGCGTGCATCGTTAATAAACAGGCTGCCGGGGTAATCGGTGATGATCTTTTGATAAAAGGTTTTCGCTTTTTCTTTATCATTCAGGTGGTTCTCGTAAATATCGCCCAGCATAAAAACCGCGTCATCTGCCCAAAGCTCGGTTTTGTGCTCGTCAACTATTTTTTGCAGTAAAGGGGCGGCACCCGAATAATCGTTTTGCTGGATATGGATGCGTGCCTTCGCCATCAGGATATCATCGGCCAGTTCGTTATTGGGGAATTTCTTATCGATGCTATCAAGCGCCATCAGGGCTTTATCCGGCTGTTCTTTAAATATCCACAAATCGGCACGGGCATAAATTTTCAAGGCGGCGCCGGTGCTATCCTCTTCAATATTATCCTTAATTAACAGCGATAAATTCAAGGCATCGTTAGCAATTAATTGGGTGGTAGCAGCTTTCAACACATCTAACTGTCCTTTGGCCCATGCAAAATCGCCGGTGTAATAAGCCAGTTTGGCGTTGCGCAGTTTAGCATCCTGTACTGTGGCTACATCGGCGTTACTTTTTTCAACCTGGCTGTAAATTAGGGTAGCTTCCCAGGGCTGGTTGCTCATTACGTACACATCGCCCAAATCAAGCTTGCAGGCGGCCAGCATAGATGTATTGAGGTTGGGCAGCTTGATCATCTCCTCCAGCAGCTTTTGCGCTTCGGGGAGTTTGTGCATTTTAAATGCCTGTAAGCGGGCCAGTTTTTGCATGGCGAAGGCGGTGCCATTGTTCCGGCCAAACTCGGTGAGCAGTTCAAAGTAATCTTTTTCCAAGCCCTCCAGATCGGCCTGGGTGTACTTGCCCGATGTTACTTTAAGATTTTTGGTGTTGATCAGTTCAACCTTGGCGGCTACGTAGATCTGCTGGTCTTTTGCACTTTTGGCGATAATGTATTCGTACCCGCGGATGGCCTCGTCATAAGCTTCGTTACTTACCAGGGTTTGGCAAAGTTCAAAAATGCTGCTGCCATCGTCATTACGCCTGCGGCTTAGTGCTATGGCCTGGTTAAGGGCCTGCTCGTAATCTTTAATTTGCAGGTATTGCCAGGTAAGCAGATCGGCAAATATCACTTGTTGAGGGGCGGCCTGTATACGTTTCAGCAGTTCGGTTTTTAGCATATCGTAATCGGCATTGTTCTCAAATACGCCGGCCATGGTGTTTTCGGCCGAATTGATATAGCCGGGATTCAACGGTAAAAAGTTGAGGTATTCGTTGATCAGCGGCGCTTTCTGATGTTTAAAACGGTACAGGCTGATGAGTTCAAGCGTAAATGCCTGATCGTTATGTAAAGTCTTGCGCCCCTGCTGAAATATGCGAACGGCCACATCCGAATTTTCTGACTGGTAAAACTGGGTGGCTAATTGCACAATACTATTATAATCGGTAGGCAGGTTCTTCAGCAGGTCATCGTAAACTTTTTCAGCTTTTTCGGGGTGCCCCTGCTCGCGGTATACCTTGCCCAGCGCTATGGCATACTGAAAATCGGCCGGGTGCTTTTTCATCATCTTTTTGGTGATGCTCTCGGCCTCGTCTGTTTTTTTCAGTGCAAGCAGGCTATTCAGATAGCCGGTGTAGTAGGCATCGTTATCCTGCTTATACAGGCGCTGATATATTTCCAGGGCCTTTTGCTCCTCGCCATTGGCGCTAAATTGCTGCGCCAGTTGCAGGTCGGTGTTTTGGGCAAACACCGTGCTAAATCCTAAAAGCAGGAGGATCAATGTGATATATTTTTTTAGATAAAAAAACATTTATGTCACTTGTTGATTTGTGTTAAAACCGGTTAATTTGTGTCGAAATCAGTAATCTAATATGGGAAATACTTTTCTAACTATTGATGAAGTTGCTAAAAAGTTACAAGTAACCCGCCAAACAGTTTCTAAATATATTATAAATAACGAGCTGAATGCAATTAAGGTAAACAAAAGTTATAGAATATTAGAGGATGATTTCATCAACTTTATCTTATCAAATTCAACACTCGAAAGGCCGGTACGCTTTTATCTTAAAAAAAGCCGCAATTGTATTTTAGATTACGATGGTAAGGTTTCGGAACACGCGCTGCTTAGCGAAAGCGCCAGTGGGACGTTAACTCATACCGATCAGCAACACAGCGGCCCTTATAACAGCTTATTTTTTGGCGATAATTTAGAAGTATTAAAAATATTAAGTAAAGAACTGCAAGGCAAGGTCGACCTGATCTATATCGACCCGCCATTTGCCACAGGTAATGATTTTGCTGATATCGACAATCAACACGCTTACTCGGATAAACTGACGCATAATGAGTTTATAGAGTTTATCAGGCAAAGGTTAATTTTATTGAGGGATATCCTTTCGGATAAAGGCAGCATTTACCTGCATATAGATAAAAAGATAGGGCATTACATTAAAATTGTAATGGACGAAATTTTTGGCTACGACAATTTTATCAATGATATTACCCGCATTAAGTGCAACCCAAAAAACTTTGCAAGAAATGCCTACGGGAATTATTCGGACATGATCCTTTTTTACGCGAAGAAGCGGGATAACAATATCTGGAATAATATAAAAGAAGACCTGTCTGAAAGGAAAATAGAGGAACTGTTCCCTAAAAAACACCCTCAGCATGGGCGATACACTACCCACCCCTTACATGCCCCCGGCGAAACCCTTTCGGGAGATACCGGGAAGGAATGGAACGGCTTAATGCCCCCTAAAGGCAGGCACTGGAGGTATAGCCGGGAAGAACTGACACGGCTTGAAAGTTTGGGATTGATAGAATGGTCGGAAAAAGGGAACCCGCGAAAAATTGTTTACGCGAAAGACCACGCCGGCGTTAAAACCCAGGATGTTTGGGAATATAAGGATAAAGGATTATCGTACTCTGACTATCCTACGCAAAAAAATATAGATTTGTTAAACCGTATTATCCTCAACTCTTCCAATCCCGGATCTATTGTTTTAGATTGCTTTGCAGGTTCGGGGACTACACTTATCGCCGCCGCTAAATTAAACAGGCATTGGGTAGGTATAGATAATTCGCAACATGCTATTGATACCATTAAAAAGCTTTTTAACAAGGAAGATATAAAATACAACCTGTTTGAGCATGTTACAGAAACCCACCAAGGTATTCATCTAACAGCAGCGCACTGATAATATTATAGGGCGATTCCTGGATATTTACCGCCTCTTTATTATTAATTAACCTGCCGCTTAAATTATGTATAGCCCAGGGGAAACCATCAACAATACCGATACGAATTACAGAACCGCGTTGTTTTGAGCAAAATTGTACTACCTCGCCAACCTGTTTTTCCTGGTTGCCGCCTGGTTGCCCTATCCATTTGGCTTCGCCAATAATGTAGGTACTGTTTACTTTTACAAAAAGATCGGGCCTTTTAGGCAGATCCTGCTTTAGTACATCGTTAACAAACCTTTTAGCTTCTTCTTCGCTGGCATGCAGATTCACTATTCCGGTATCCGAGTTCATGAACTCATCCGCATGCAAAGATTTATATCTGTTTTTAAGCCACTTGGTAAACATCGGTCCCATTTGGGTGTTGATCTTGGGCGCTGATTCCAGCCTGACCACCACTTCTTCGGCCGTCATCGAATATAAAGAATCTGCTATACGCTGCACTTGCCGCGGGTTATTATCAAAACACCCTTTAACGGATTTTAATAAATACCATATCGGGTCATCGTAGGGGAATTTGGTAAGGTTTTTTAACAAGCTGAATAATTTGGGGGTGTCCCGAGCCGCATGAGCCATCATGATCTCCCTGCTCAATTCTTTGTTCAACCGCGTTGGTACAGCAATTTGAAAAGGATATATTTCCAGTATTTGATCTAAATAGTTATTATTATTAAACAGATCTAAACTTTTCTTTATCCACGGGTTTAAATGTTCATGGATATTTATATCAATTTTTCGAGGCATATTGAATACTAAGCTAAGAAAAAAAAGAAGCGGCAGGAAAGTAAAATTGTAGTGACATACTGCATCCGTTAAACAAATTATCTATTTTAACCTGATTAATATAAGCGAGGGCCAAGTGGATAAACTATATCATTTAAAAAATATCGCTGTTGCTGTTTTACTGGTGTTTACCTTACAGGGCTGTAGAGATCAGCAGGTGAGGGAGATACCCGTGCGCGACTTTTTTAAAACCCCTGAAAAAAGTACATTCAAAATATCGCCTGACGGCAAATACATATCGTACCTGAAACCGTACCAAAAAAAGCAGAACCTGTTTGTACAGGACCTGGCTACGGGACAGGAGCAACGGGTAACATCGTTTACCGATTATGCCGTTCGCCGCGATTACTCGTGGACGTATAATAACCAGATCGTGTTCTCGCAGGATATGATCTCGTTCCGTCAGTTCAGGATCTGCGCGCTTGACGTGGCTACCCGGCGGGTACGCACACTGCTTTCGCAGGATAAGGCTACCATGCAGCTGATCATGACCAAAAACAAGCAGCAGCCGGATGTGATCACCATTGCCATGAACAAGCGCGATTCGGCCAATTTTGATATCTATCGCCTCAACATCCGCACCTCAGAATTAAGGGCATACGTAGTTAATCCCGGCAATGTGAGCGAATGGTTTCCTGATGCGGATGGGAAGATCCACCTGGCTAAGGTATCTGACGGGGTAGATGAAACGATTCTTTATCGCCCGTCAGATGAAGCCCCGTTTAAGCCCATCATCAAAAACAACTTTAAAAACTCGGTTGAACCGATCATGTTCACTACGCACAAAGACCTGTTCTATGCCGTATCTAACGTGAACCGCGATAAAAGCGCTTTAGTTGAAATAAACGCGCAGACGGGTAAGGAAGAAAAGGTGATCTATGCCAGCGACGCGGCCGACCTGTCGGACGTAGGGTTTTCAAAATACTCGCATAAATTGGAATCAGTATCGTGGGAAGATGCTAAAAAGCAGAGCCATTTTTTTGATAAAGGGATAGAGGGTATCTACCACGACCTGGGCGTGCAACTGAAAGGCAATAAAATAAGGATAGTAGACAGGGACAGTGCCGAGAAGAAATACATTATTAATACCTATACCGATCGCGATCCAGGCTCGTATTACCTGTATCAGCCCGATGGGAAAAAGCTGACAAAAATAGGCGAAACCAACCCCGGTCTTACACCTGATGAATTGTGCGCCATGCAGCCCGTTTCTTTTAAGGCAAGCGATGGCCTGGTAATAAACGGGTATTTAACCTTGCCGCAAACTAAAACCAAAACTAATTTGCCGGTAGTGGTAATGCCGCATGGCGGCCCATGGCGTCGTGATAGTTGGGGATATAGCAGCGAGGTGCAGTTTTTGGCAAACCGCGGCTATGCGGTGTTCCAGGTGAATTACCGCGGGTCTACCGGTTATGGTAAGGCATTTCACAGTGCCGGCTTTAAGCAGGTAGGTGGCAAAATGCAGGATGATATTACCGATGGTGTAAAATGGCTCATCAGTCAAAAAATAGCCAATCCTAAAAAGATAGCCCTTATGGGTAGCGGTTTTGGTGGTTTCTCGGCATTATATGGTATAGCCAATCATCCCGAGTTATATAACTGCGCCATTGTGCAATCAGGGCTTATCAACTTTATTAGTTATATAAAAGATGTACCGCCATTTTTAAAATCGCAGTTGAAAATGCGATATGAAATGGTTGGTAACCCCGAAACCGATGCCGATATGTTTAGGGCTATATCGCCGGTGTTTCATCCTGATAAAATTAAATTGCCACTATTAATATTCCAGGGCGGACGGGATCCGCGTACCAATATCAGCGAGTTGAAGTTGTTTGTACGCGAGTTGAAAAATCGTAAAGTGCCTGTAACTTTTGTTTATAAGGATAATGAGCGTTCCTTTTTTAACGAAGAAAGCAGGATGCAGGTGTATGCCGATATAGAGAAGTTCCTGGATAATAATATGCGGGTTAAACCGTAGGTTTGCTTGTATGCAGGTTACTCAAAACGTTTTCCGGAAGAACCTTTTTTTGATCAGCGCTTTCCTGGTCATGATATCGGTAACGCTGGTGATAGCGCTGGTAATTACTTATAACTTCACCACCAAATCCATCCAAAACGAGTTTTACTCAAAAAAGAACGATATCTGGGATCAAACCACCAAACCCTACTTTTACCTTTTTCAAAACAAGATACCCGAGATCACTTCGTATTACGGCTATCTCGATTCACTTTCGGCCGCCCGGTATGCCGATTCGGTGTTTGATGAATATCCTTTTGTGCAGCGCATTGTTTTTTATGATATAGCCATTGGCAACCGCACCGCAAAACATACCAAAGGCAAATTGGATATTGCCCCCCGCGCCGTATATCAGTATACGCAAAATGATGGGGTACTAACCGGGATGCGGAAATCGGGCCATGCCGAAGAAGAAGATTTTAAGTTAATGGCGGAAAAGCTGAGTAACTATATCTCGCAGGCTGATACTACCCGCAATGCCACCGAGGACGAAAAGTTTAAAACTTTTTATAATGTACAGCCCGACAAGATCAGCTACATGAACATACCCCGGCCGACGGAGATAAAAACCTATCGCGAGTTGCAACTAAGCGGGCAGCCATCGGCCTTTTCAAGGCAAAACATGATGACGTTCTTTCTCGATCCTTACCAACTGGAAATAAAGAACACGCATAAAGAGTTGTATCGCGATATATCGATACAACCTGTGGTTTATGACCCGGTTGACACGGGTACCGATAAGTTGTTTACCGAAGCTGCGTTCCCCGGCGCCTTTGTTAACTATAAGCTGTATTTCAAATCGGATAGTAATTACCTCATTTCCGAGATCAGGCGGAGGTTTTTGCCTACCGCTGGCATTGTGGTACTCATCTACATATTTGTACTGGTGATCGGCTGGCTGATCTATCGTAACCTGGGCATCAATATTAAACTGTTTAAGTTGCAGTACGATTTCATTAATAACTTTACCCACGAGTTTAAAACACCGGTAAGCGTAATAAAAATTGCCGGATCGAACCTGCGAAGCGAGGCCGAACTAACCGAACGACAACGCAAGCACTACGGTAAAATACTGGACGAGGAAGCCGATAAGCTGAACGAACTGATGAACAAACTGCTATCGTTTACCCAGATAGAGAACCGGTCGATCAAGATAAAATCGGAAGAGACAGATGTAGAAGCATTTGTTATAAAATATGTAGATACCTTCCGCCTGAAATATCCCGATTTGAAACTGAGTTATAAAATTGGTAAGGGCGTGAAAACCTTTTCTACCGACCCGGTGCTGCTGGGCAGTATCTTTCAGAATTTGATAGAGAACGCCTACAAATATTCGCATCCGGATAAAAAGGAAGTTTTGATAAGCATTTTGTTGGAGAAACGAAATATTGTATTTTCATTTGCTGATAAAGGCATTGGCATCCCTAAAAGTGAGATTGCTAACGTATTTAAAAAGTTTTACCGTATAGAAAATAAATATAACCAAAACGGCAGTGTGGGCCTTGGTTTGGCTTTCTGCAAAGAACTGGTTAACTTTATGGATGGACAAATTGCTGTTAAAAGCAAGGTAAACGAGGGATCGGAATTTATAGTTACGCTTCCTTATGATAATTGAAATGGAGGTGAGAGATTCAGGAATTTAGATTCAAGATACAAGAAGGTAGGGGTGTGCGTTTATCTCACATCTTTAATCTCATATCTTGAATCCGGGTTTTCATATCTCGCATCTCAAATCTAAAACAAAGCATGAACAAAGAAATAAAAATTGCACTGGTAGAAGATGATGAAAACCTTCGCTTCCTGGTAGCCGAGCGTTTGCAAACTGAAGGTTACAAGGTTTTTGAAGCCGCTAATGGTGATGAAGCCGAAAAAATGATATTGGCCGAACAGCCCGATATTGTATTACTTGACTGGATGCTCCCCGGCAAGCAGGGCAGCGAGGTTTGCAGCAATATCCGCGAGCAGGGTTTTGATAAGCTGATCATTATGACCACGGCTAAGGCGCAGGATATTGATAAAATAGACGCTTATAAGTTTGGCGTATCCGACTATATCACTAAGCCATATAACATGGATGTGCTGGTGGCGCTGATCGACAACAAGATCAAATTCTCGTTGAATAGCGAGAAGTCCGAATCGTACAAGTTTGCTAATATGGAGCATCAGCCCAATACCCACATCCTGGTAAAGGATGGCAAAAAGGTAGAGCTGACCATATTAGAGAACCGTATACTGCTGTACTTCCTGAAGAATAAAAACAAGGTGATAAACCGCGAAGAACTGATGATGGAAGTATGGGGCTACAACGCCGATGTAAATACCCGCACATTAGATATGCACATTGTACGCCTGCGCAAAAAAATTGAAGATAACCCCGATTCGCCTAAATACCTGCAAACGGTAAGGGGAATAGGGTATAAGTTTGCTTTGTAGGGCATTGTGGCTATTTAACCACAATGCACACAAAGAGAGAATACACAAAGGTCACAAAGCTATTTTCAATTCTTCTGAATTAAAAAAAGGTCACAAAACAAGCTATTATTAGCTATGCCTTTGTGGCCTTTGTGCAAACCTTCGTGCCCTTTGTGGTTAAATTGCCACTACCACGCTTTAGGGTGCTTGCTCACATATTGGTACAACTGCGTGCCACTTAGCAGGAAAGCGCCAACACCATAAACTTCTGTACTGTTAAGGTCCACACTATCGGGCGCGGCGCCAATGCGTTGTACGTAGCCCAGCATACCATCGGGGTGTACTGATGATGTTAATGCCGCCCAGGCCTTTTTAGCTACCGGCCAGTAGGTTTTCTCGTCAAGCAAGCCATGGTTCAATCCCCATAAAATACTGTAGCAGTAAAAGCCGGTGCCACTGGTTTCCTTAACCGGGTAACTTTCCGGATCAAGCAGCGAGGCATGCCAGCTGCCATCGGGTTGTTGGATGGATGCGATTTTGGCTTCCATATCTTTATACAGGGCCTCAAACTTCTTACGGTCGGGGTGATTTGCAGGCATGTTATCAAGCACACGCACCAGGCCGCCTAATACCCAGCCATTACCGCGGCTCCAGAATACCTTTTTGCCGTTCTTTTCTTTCTTTTGTAAGTAGCTGCCATCGCGAAAGTACAGGTGTTCTTCGTTGTCGTACAGGTAATCGGTGGTTTTCCACCATAGTTTGGCGGCGATGTTCAGGTATTTTGGATCGCCGGTGGCGGTGCTGAGGTAGCTCAACGCGGTTGGCCCCATAAACAAGGCATCGCACCAGGCCCACTCGCGCGATTGGATGCGGTTCTTCCACTCCAAACCTTCGTCGTGCGGTTTGGCCACAATGCTGTCGGCCAGCAGTGTGAATGGCGCGATCATCTTTTTATCCTTGTATTTGGTGTACAGCAACGAGTACATTTGGCCAATGCAATAATCATCAGCCATAAAGCGGTCTTTACCTGTATTCCAGTTCAAATCGTTTCCTATCTTCACCAAAAAATCAAGGTATTTGTCGTTCCCTTTCATGCTGCCTAAGGCATACAGACCGGTATAGGCTGCGCCGTTGGTCCAGTCTACTTTATTGTGCTTAAAGCCGGTGGTGTTCCAGGCGTTCAGTTGCCAGTCGGCCACGCGGTGCATGGTATTTAAAATATAATCCTTTTGCAGGGTCGAATCCTTCTCGGCCGCGGGCTTACCAGTGGCAAAGGCTTGCGAACCTGAAAAAAGTAACAGCGCGGCAGCTGCCAGCAATTTGTTTTTTGCAGATGTCATGTCTTTTAGTATGGTTTTGATTTGGTTAAGTTTTTAAAGATACCCAATATTTATAAACGCTAAAAAATGCCCGGTATGCAATTAATTCAACACGGTTAACTGTTTAATTGGCAAATGGGTGTAAATTAGCTTTACTGTAAATAGTACATTTAATATCTGCCAAAAATATCAAAACCAATGAGTAAGAAAATCCGCTGGGGTATACTTAGTACCGCCAAAATTGGCCGCACGCAAGTAATCCCCGCTATACAGCAATGCCAATACGCCGAAGTAACCGGCATCGCATCGGGCGATAAAAGCAAAGCCCGGCAAACCGCCGCCGATTTGGGTATCCCTAAAGTTTATAATGATTACCAAGAACTGTTATCGGCCACCGATATCGATGCGGTATATATCCCGCTGCCCAATCACTTACATGTGGATTACACCCTGCAAGCCCTTGCCGCCGGTAAACACGTATTGTGCGAAAAACCGATCGGCTTGAATGCCGCCGACGCGCAACGACTGATTGACGGCGCTGCGCAGTACCCGCATTTAAAATTGATGGAGGCTTTTATGTACCGCTTTCACCCGCAATGGGAAAAGGCAAAGGAGATCATCAACGCTGGCCTGCTGGGCGAGGTGAAGCATGTGCAGTCTATCTTCTCGTACAGCAATATGGATGGGAATAACATCCGCAACCGGGTTGATACCGGTGGTGGCGCGCTGATGGATATCGGCTGTTATTGCGTATCGTTCCCGCGATATGTGTTTAACGCTGAACCGGTGCGGGTAATGGGCCTGGTACATCTCGATCCTGAATTTAAAACGGATAGCCTTACCTCCGGCCTGCTTGATTTTGGCAACGGCCATACCGCCACGCTTACCTGCTCTACCCAGTTGGAGCCTTATCAACGGATAAACATCATCGGCAGCAAAGGCCGGTTGGAAATTGAACTGCCCTGTAATGCCCACAACGATAAACCTAACCGGATGTTTTTACAGCGTGACAGGGTGATAGAAGAAATAGAAATACCTGTTGCTAATCAGTACGCCCTGCAGGTTGACGCTTTTTCTAAAGCTATTTTGGATGATGCGCCTGTGCCTACGCCTTTGAGTGATGCTTTGGGAAATATGCGGGTGATAGACGCGTTGTTTGAAAGTGGGGAGATGGGGGAGTGGGTTAGGTTATAGAAACGATAAGTTCCCTCCCTTGGGAGGGGTGCGGCAGAATTGTGTTGTGGCAGGGAGGGGTTTATACGATAGCGAGTAATGGTTAAACCCCTCCCTCCCCCTCCCAGGGGAGGGAATCGCACGAGGCCTCGCTTTTACTGACACTACCATCAAACAAAAGAGGCGCCCATCAGGGAGGTCACTGAAAAAGTAGCTCAATAAAACGGCGCACTTAAAGCGATCAAGAGAAAGGCAACCTTTACTTGGTCGCTTTTTTATTTGAGTTTACAGGAGGAAGATTATTTGTCGTTGATGATACAGGCCAGTTAGGGTAGCGATGTGCGGCTAAGCGCTATTTTAGCTAAGACTTAGCTCATCAATTTGATGATCCTTTTCAGATTGACGGTGAAGATAGCCAAGGCGCCCTGCATCTGCATATTTTCGATTCCGTAGGCTATTGCCCGGTCATAACCATGAGCATTTTTCAACTCGCTGTTCTTGGCTTCGATCTTATACCTGTGTTTGCTGCTTTGTTTATACTCGTCAGTTTCCTGAAATGCCATTTGCTGTTGGTGCAGACCTGATTTAATGCTAACGGAATAGGTTTTGGTTTTGGCCCCAGGCTTATAGCAACCATCTCTCAATGGACATACCTTACACTTTTCAACATCAAAGTAATAAGTATCAACCTGATTCTCTCCGATATCCTTTTTACCCCCGCGCGCCTTCCGGATAGCCAGATGCCCGGCCGGGCAGACGAACCGATCAGCATCTTTATTGTAATCAAACTTATTTTCATCTTTTCTGAAGCCCTGGGTGATCGACGGGTTGAGTTTAGCCACCAGTTTGATATCTTGTTCATTTGTCATTTCAAGGTTCTCTTTCCCTGAATAAGCAGAATCCCCGATGATCGTTTTTACGTCAATGCCATTCTGCTGACTGATCTCCAAAAGCTTAGGGAGTTCCGGGCCATCGCCTTTTTCACCCGAGGTGACCACCGCTGCGGTAATGATGCGTTCTTCGGTCATCGCCAGATGGGTCTTATAGCCAAAGAAGGAGCTATCAGCCGATTTATGGCCGGTTTTAGCATCCTTGTCTTTGGATAACGTATAGTGCTCCTGCGTGTCTGCTACCGTCTCCTTCAACAGGTTCAGCTTTTCTTTTACCGCAGGTATCTGGCTTAACGGCGGGTCGGCTTCAATATACTTTTCCAATGCACTGCAATAGGCAAGTTCTTTTTCCAGTTCATCCGTGGTGTTCTTTTCCGGCATCCCTGCCTTCATATCTTCATCTATGGCATACACCGCTTTGCGAAGCCGTTTCGAGCGCTCCCTTAATACTTCTAAGGCTGAATACGGATTTGATCTTGACAGGGAATGTGTAGCATCAACTGTAATGGACTTTGACCGGATGATCCCCTTTTCAATGGCGATGGTTACCGTTTTATTGATGAGCAGGTTTAACAGATCGTTATCCTTCAGCCGAAGCTTTCTGAACTTGGTCAATGAGCTCGGATCGATAACCCCTTCCTCTGGAGACATCTCCAGAAAATATTTGAAGGACATGTCATACTGCGAACGTTCCACCACATCTACATCTGAAACCGTATAGATCGTTTTCAACAGCAGATATTTGAACATCCGTACAGGGCTTTCGGCTGTCCGCCCATTGGTTGTGCAATATTTGCTGATCAATTCCTCGTAGATAAACGTAAAATCTATCAGGTCATTGATCTTCCGCAGAAGATTATCTTTCGGAACGATCAGGTCATATAACCCTGAGTATGCACTGAACTGGATCTGCTGTTGCTGAATGAGCATCTTAGTGTCTTTCTTTTGACACTTTAATATACTAAAAAAGGAGCAGAAAACTTTCGCCTTCTGCTCCCTTTTCCCTATTGGACTTTTTCAGTGCCCTCCCCATCAGGCGCCTCTTTTGTTTAATATTGGAAACGAATTAATGTATCCCTCTGAATATCCTGCTCCACCTGATCTTGTTCAGGAACGAACCGTTGTCATCCCAGCTCATCCAGATGAACAGGGCTTTACCTACGATGTGATCTTCAGGAACAAAGCCCCAGAAGCGCGAGTCTAACGAATCGTGGCGGTTATCGCCCATCATCCAGTAATAGTTCATTTTAAAGGTATAGCTATCAGCCTTAACACCGTTAATGATGATGCCATTCTTGCCGTCAAGTTTTACGGTATTATGCTCGTAAACCTCAATGGCGCGTTTGTATAGCGGAATGCTTAGGCTATCAAGCTTAACGGTCCAGCCCTTTTTGGGGATGATCAGCGGGCCGAAATTATCCGCATTCCATTTATGGTTAATATCGCCAGGGAAAGCCTGCGGGTCGGCCATGCCTTTTTGCTGGATCAGCGGTTTAACAACCTTAATATTGCTAAAGCTTTTCAGCTTAGTGGCCGATTCCTGGGTCATGGTAGGGTTTTGGCCCTCGTAATAGTTAATGTTAAGATCTTCCAGTACGGTAGGGTTTATCTCGGTGCCATCGGTTTGCAGGGCATAATCTATCTGTTCGCCCGGAGGGTTTGGCGCGGCTTTACCGTTTACGTAAACCTGGGCGTCAACAATTGATAAAGTATCACCAGGGGCTCCCTGGCAGCGTTTAATATAGTTTTCGCGCTTATCAACCGGGCGCAACAGTGGCGAATCGGCTTCCATTGGCCAGTTGAATACTACCACGTCGCCTTTTTTTACCTCGCTTAAGCCAGGTAAACGATAGTATGGCAGTTCGATGCCATCCCAATAAGCTTTTGTACCGATAAGCGGCATGGTATGGTGCGCGAAGGGGAATGCGATAGGTGTCATCGGTGTACGCGGGCCATAGTTTACCTTACTTACAAACAAGAAGTCGCCAACCAGTAACGACCGCTCCATTGATGGCGTTGGGATGGTGTATGCTTCGATAAAGAAGGTACGGATAAGGGTAGCGGCAACCACTGCGAAAATGATAGCTTCGGTCCATTCGCGGCCTGACGATTTCTTCAGCGTTTTTTGATACTTCGTTTTAAAATCGGGCGAGGTTGATTTGCCTAAGTATTTGGTATGCTCATCAAAGCCCCATTTAGGTAAATACACAAATGGAAACAACACGCTTAGTATCTGCTCACCTAAGCCAAACTTGCCGTACGATTTTGCAAAATCAAGGTGTACGCCAATCAGCACCAGGATGTTAATGCCGGGCAGCAGTAATAATACAAACCACCAGGCGGGTTTGCCGCTTAGCTGTATCATTACAAACCAGTTGTACAGCGGTATGTAGCCCTTCCAACCGGCTTCGCCGGCTTTTTCAAATAGTTTGGCTAAGCCAACACAAGGCAGTATGTAATATAAGGCAACAAAAATTACAATTTCAACAACGTTCACGATACAGGGGTTTTTAAATATCTATAATGGTTACAGGCTAAAGTTAAACATATCTTTGGCCGAATAAAATCCTTTTTTACCTTGTACCCATTCAGCAGCCAAAACGGCGCCGAGGGCAAAGCCATTGCGGTTATGCGCGGTATGCTTAAACTCAATGCTGTCCACCTCGCTATCGTATACCACGGTATGGGTACCGGGTACATTTTCTATGCGGAAGGATTCGATCAGTAACTGATCTGCTTTGATAGTGTCTGCCAAACCTTCGGTGCCATCGGTACTCAGAATGTTCACCCATTCCTTTTTGTTATCCAGTTCATCAACAATGCCTTCGGCAATGGTAATGGCTGTGCCGCTGGGCGAATCAAGCTTTTGGGTATGATGAATTTCTTCTACCTGCACATCATAATAAGGGTAGTTGTTCATCAACTTAGCCAGCATTTTATTGATATGGAAGAATATGTTTACGCCAACGCTAAAGTTTGAAGCGTAAAGCATAGTAGTGCCATTTTGCTCGCATTCGTCTTTAAGGCGTTGCAGGTGGCCATACCAGCCTGTGGTGCCCACAATCACCGGCACTTTGGCTTTAAAGCAGGCATCGATATGATCTAATACGGTACCCGGGGTACTAAACTCGATAGCCACGTCGGCCTTTTGCAGGTTTTCGGTGGTCAGTTCGTCCTGGTTGGTAACGTCTATTTTTAAAACAATTTCGTGTTTACGGTCGGTGGCGATCTTCTCAATGATCTTGCCCATTTTTCCGTAACCTAATATAGCGATCTTCATCGTAGTGTAATGGTGACTTTTAGTGCAGGCGTAAAGGTAGTATTAAAATTTGAAGCGTAAACAGGCTGGTAGATAGTTGGTTCAACTTTAAAGCTAAAGTTGTTATCCATAGAATAGGAGTGTTGCAGCTTACCGTAAATATAGGCATCAACAATGTTTACGCCCCATACGGCAATAAAACCCAGGATACTTATTTCAAAATTGCGGAAATAGCCATCCTTGGCATTAATAATGCCTTCTTTTGAAATTGTTCCGTACCGGATATATAAATCCCGGTTGGGGTCGTTATCAAACATCGGGTCGGTATAGGGTTTGCCCTGTTGCTGAAACTTGGCCACCGCTAAAAAGTCTTTATAACTTTGGTGATTAGATACAATAGCGTATCCTAACGAACCTAAGCCCGCGTAAATGGCAGGCACTTTCCACCAGTGATGATTATATACCTGCCCCCAACCGGGTACAAAAGCCGAACGTGTCCAGGCTTTACGCGGGCTGTGGGTGCTATCAGGGTGATAAACCCTTTCCTTTTTTGCCTTAGGTACAAAGCGTTTGGCCGGGTCGGTATCCTGATTGCGGTAAACACTATCGGTTTTGCTTTTACGGGTAAGCGAATCGGCTGTTTGCGCTTTTGCGGCAAAGCAGGCAATGCCTAATAAGCTTATAATGATGAGATACTGGCGCATATTACCAAGCCTAACGTAGCAATGTTGAATTTAGTGTCATATGGTTCCGGCTACCAGTCCAGCATTTCGAGGATCCGATTCAGGTCATCTTCCGACAAAAATGGTATTTCGATACTGCCGGCGCCTTTGCTGCTTACCTTTAATTTTACGTTACTGCTAAATTTCGATGCCAGGTCGTCCTGGATCTTTTGTGCCTGGTAGGTTAGTGGCGAGTCGGCCTTTTCAACCGGTTTTTTGCCGGCGTTTTTAGCCATGTTGCGCACCATTTCTTCAACCTTACGCACCGAAAGGCCCTGCTTCAGTATCATCTGGTGGATGTAAAGCTGGTCGCTCGGGCTTTCTACCGATATCAGCGCGCGGGCATGGCCCATGCTGATACCACCATCGCGGATGGAAGCCTGTATAGCCGGTGGCAGTTTTAACAAGCGCAGGTAGTTGGTAACGGTTGTGCGGTTTTTACTTACGCGCTCGCCCAGTTCCTCCTGCTTCAGGTTGCATTCATCTATCATACGCTGAAAACTGAGCGCCGTTTCAATAGCGTTCAGGTTTTCGCGCTGGATATTTTCAATCAGCGCCATTTCCAGCATCTGCTGGTCGTTCGCTGTGCGGATATAGGCCGGGATCTGTGTTAAACCTGCAATTTTGGAGGCACGTAAGCGGCGTTCGCCCGATATCAGCTGGTATTTATGCGCGCTTAAACGCCTTACAGTAATAGGTTGTATTAATCCCTGTAATTTAATGGAGTCGGCCAGTTCGTTTAATGCCTGTGCCTCAAACTCGGTACGTGGCTGAAACGGGTTTACCTCGATCTCGTCAATCCTGATCTCGTTTACCGAACCGGCATCGTTAACCTCGGGGGCAGTAGCTACCGACCTTGTGGGGCCGGCATGGCTGTTTACCTGCGTGGAATCATCAAGCAGCGCGCTTAAACCTTTTCCTAATCCTCTTTTTCTATCTAAACTCATTTATCTTAAACGGTTGCTGTGCTGGCGGTTTCTTCGGTTGTCATTAGTCCGTTTTTGCGGATGATCTCGCGTGCCAGGTTCAAATAATTGATAGCGCCCTTGCAGTTGGCATCGTGCATAATTACCGACATGCCAAAGCTTGGCGCCTCGCTTAAGCGGGTATTGCGCTGTATAATGGTATCAAACACCAGGTCTTCAAAGTGCGAGCGTACTTCTTCAACTACCTGGTTGCTCAGGCGCAAACGTACGTCGTACATAGTTAATAAAATACCCTCGATATCAAGATTGGTATTTAAACGGTTTTGGACGATCTTAATGGTGTTTAACAATTTACCTAAACCTTCCAAAGCGAAGTACTCGCACTGTACAGGTACGATAACCGAGTTGGCCGCTGTAAGCGCGTTGATGGTAATTAAACCCAGCGACGGCGAACAATCGATAATAATAAAATCGTACTCATCGATCACCTTATCCAGCACGGCTTTCATTTTGTACTCGCGGTCGGTAAGGTTGATCATTTCTATCTCGGCACCTACCAGATCGATATGCGCGGGCAGCAGATCAAGGTTAGGTGTTTCGGTATGTTGGATAGCTACGTGCGGATCGGTTTGGTTAATAATACATTCGTAAATGCTATCCTTTATGGTACGCGGATCGTAACCGATACCCGAGGTAGAGTTAGCCTGCGGATCTGCATCCACCAACAATGTTTTATAATCGAGTACGGCAAGGCTTGCAGCAAGATTTATAGATGAAGTGGTTTTGCCAACACCGCCTTTTTGGTTAGCCAAAGCAATTATTTTACCCATTATACTTTATAAATTATAATTGATCAATGATTTTTTATAACGGAAAGCAAACACGAAAATAGCTATTTTCGTACAGTTTTTACCGGGGCTAAAGATACGAGTTTAATAATTGAAGTAATCCACAGCTTTGCCCTATTTACAAACAAATTTGAGTGTTTTTTAGGTGAAAGGCCAAAGGTAAAAGGTAAGAGGTTGATAGACATCGGCTTTTCCAATTTGACCTTTAACCCTTTACCTTTAGCCTTTCACCTCTGCAAAATATGGTTACTATCATCGCATCAACAAACCGCCCGAATAGTTCAACGCTTAAACTGGCGCAATATTACCAGCGCAGGCTGGCTTCAAAAGGTTTAGAAACTAATTTATTATCGCTGATGGATCTGCCGGAAACCCTGATCGGCACCGATCTGTACGGTAAGCGCAGCGAAGCTTTCAGGCCGATACAGGAACTGGTTACAAATACCGATAAGTTCCTTTTTGTAATACCTGAATATAACGGCAGTTTCCCCGGCGTATTAAAAACCTTTATAGACGCCTGTGATTTCCCGGCCAGTTTTTATGAGAAGAAGGCCGCCCTGGTTGGCCTGTCCTCAGGCAAGTATGGCAATATTCGCGGTATCGAACATTTTAACGGCGTTTGCGGTTATGTGCACCTGCATGTAATGCCGCTGCGTATCCATATAGCCAACATCCGCCAGGAACTGGATATGGATGGTAACCTATTTTTGGCCGATACCGTTAAATTTACCGATGAACAGATGGATAAGTTTATAGCTTATTAATACCCGGTAATTTCCTTAGCTATACGCTTCCCTATAGCCTGCACCAAACCATCATCCATTTGCCCTTTGGTGACGAACCAGTTGCTGTGATGGTCCTGCTCTAATTGCGCGGCCGGCCGCCCGCTCAGGCTTACATCGTAAAAAGGATAATTGACCACTACGCGCACGTCTATCTTTTTACCATTTGCTTCAGTTAAAAAATAAAGCGTTTGCGGTTTAGTTGCCGGGGCTTCGGCAGGGCCTGCTTTTGGGCTGTCGCTTAAGCCGGCGGGCGTATGGTCTTTACTTTTAATAAAGCGGGCTATCCGGCTTAAGTCCTGCTCGCTTAGCAGGTCGGTTACGCCATCAAAACTCCAGTCGTTGTTGGTGTTAAAGGTGAGTGTACCGATGCCTACATTTCCCTCCTTCAGATCGTACTGACCAGTGGCGTAGGTAATACCACTCATGGGGGTAACTAATATCGGATCGATGGTAATACTGCGTTGCCCGTCGGGGCTGTTTACTAAAAAGTCTATCGGCTCTGTCATAAAATTAACGGCTGTTTACGGGAATAATTAAGCAATCATCAGGCCAAAAGGGGGGGTATGATGTTGTGGATGTGTTAATTCAAACAATTTGAATTTGTAGATTTGTATAAACACGTGGTTATAGATGCCTGACTTATATATTATTGCCGGCTGCAATGGCGCAGGGAAAACCACCGCCAGCTATACGGTACTACCCGAATTGCTGAACTGCCATGAATTTGTTAATGCCGATAACATTGCCGCCGGATTATCACCCTTCAATCCCGAAGGTGTAGCGCGGGAAGCCGGGCGTATTATGCTGCAAAGGATAAACACACTATTGGATACAGGGGCCGATTTTGCTTTTGAAACAACGCTGGCTACACGTAGTTATGTATCGTTTATAAAAAGGGCGCAAGGCATGGGGTATGAAGTTACGTTGCTGTATTTTTGGTTAAGCTCGCCGGAAGCTGCGATAAAACGTGTAGCAAAGCGTGTGAGTAAGGGTGGGCATCATATTCCTGACGATGTAATTAAGCGAAGATATCATAGGGGAATTGAAAACCTGTTAAATTTATACATACCTATATGCAACAGATGGTTGGTAAATAGCAATATGGATTTTTCTGAAACCGTAGCCCATGGCTCAAAAGAATTAGGTGAAATAGTTATAAATAACGATATTTGGGATACTATCGTTAAGAAAAGTCATGATAAGTAAAGTGCCAACAGATATCAACGAGTTTGCTGTCAAGATAACGGAAAGTGTTAACAAAGCTATCCGTAAGATGGCTGAGAAGGCTGCATTAAATAATGAGGAATTAATTGTAGGTGATAATAATGGCTCATTTAAATCCATCCCTGCAAAGGAATTGCTAAAGAAACTGCCCAAATAAAATCAAATGGCCCTCAAAAAGATCAGCATCATATCCATCCCCGTAACCGACCAGCAACGCGCTAAGGAGTTTTACCTGAAAGCCGGTTTTAAACTGATTGTAGAAAATGCCATGCCCGGCCAAACGTGGATACAGTTAGGTATCCCCGGCGCCGAAACCAGCATTACCCTTGTTAATTGGTTCCCCAATATGCCGGCGGGCAGCGTGCGCGGCCTGGTGATTGATACCAATGACATCGAACAGGAAGTAAAGAACATGCAGGCTAACGGCATTGAACCCGGCCCGATTGAGAAAACACCCTGGGGCAGGTTCGCTACAGTTACCGATCCTGACGGTAACGCGTTTAGCCTGCACCAGTAAGCTCATCCTTTAAAAAGAAAATTGTCCATTTTAACTTTGGTTTAGTCCATTGAATAAATGGTTAATTTGAACTATAATTGCCTTGCAGCATGCCCATAATTTTGCGGCATAAGCACAATATTAACCATCGACCAAATTATTTCCCGGGGATATGATCAAAAAAATTACCATTGGCCTGTTGGCTATTGCCTGTTTTTTTAATGCCGAAGCACAAGCGCCAAAGCAAATTGCGGTACAAACCAATAACATCAGCCTGCTGTTAAGTGTTGGCGTTAATGGCCGCGTTTACCAAAACTATTTCGGTAAAAAGTTGCTTAACCCGGCCGATAACGCCGCGTTGGTATCCACCCGCCATGAGGCTTATATCACCGGCAGTATGGAAGATCAGTTTGAGCCGGCCATTAAAGTGACCCACTCCGACGGCAACCCATCACTGGTGCTGCAATATGTTAGCGACGCCCAAACCAAAGCCGCCGATGGCGCTACTGAGACCAGCATTGAACTGAAGGACCCGAAATACCCGGTAAGTGTGGTACTGCACTACCTGGCCTACGATAAGGAAGACGTAATAAAAGCCTGGACAGAAATTAAGAACGCCGAAAAAAGCGCGCTTACCTTAACCAGTTATGCATCAAACATGCTGCATTTTGATGCGGATAAATACTTCCTTACACAGTTTCATGGTGATTGGGCTTCCGAAGCGAAGATGCAGGAAAGCGAACTGACCAATGGCAGCAAAGTGATAGACAGTAAACTGGGCACCCGCGCCAACGAATACACCTCTCCCTTGTTTATGCTGGCACTTAATAAAAAGGCCGATGAGACCAGCGGCGAGGTGATGCTGGGCACACTGGCCTGGACAGGCAATTTCCGCTTCCAGTTTGAGGTTGACCAATTGAACAGCCTGCGGGTAATTACCGGTATTAACCCTTACGGATCTGAATATCACCTGGCGCCCGGCAAAACCTTTACCACCCCCGCGCTGGTGCTCACTTACAGCACAACAGGCAAGGGGCAGGCCAGCCGCAACCTGCATAAATGGGCACGCCAATACGGTGTGCTTGATGGCACCCAACCCCGCATGACGCTGCTGAACAACTGGGAAACCACCGGCTTTAAGTTTGATGAGCAGAAGCTGGTAACCTTGTTTGATGGCGCTAATAAATTAGGCGTTCCGCTGTTTCTGCTTGATGACGGCTGGTTTGGTAATAAGTACCCTCGTGTGAACGATAAAGCAGGCTTGGGCGATTGGGACGAGAATAAATCTATCCTGCCGCACAATATCGAATACCTGGTAAAGCAGGCCGAAGCCAAAGGTGTTAAATTTGGTATTTGGATTGAGCCCGAAATGGTGAACCCCAAAAGCGAACTGTACGAAAAGCATCCCGAATGGATATTGAAAAACCCCATGCGCGATGAGAACTATCAGCGTAACCAGTTAGTGCTCGATTTGACCAATCCCAAGGTGCAGGACTACGTGTACGGTATTCTGGATAATATGATGACCAAAAACCCAGGCATCGCCTTTATTAAATGGGACTGCAACCGTACCATGAGCAACGCCTATTCTACTTACCTGAAAGATCAGCAAAGTCACCTGTATGTGGATTATGTGCTGAGCCTTTATAAAGTGTTAGACCGCGTACGTGCCAAATATCCGCACCTGCCCATTATGCTATGCAGCGGCGGCGGCGGCCGTACCGATTACGGCGCGCTGAAGTACTTCAACGAGTTTTGGCTGAGCGATGATACCGACCCACTGGAACGTATTTATATACAGTGGGGCTATAGCAATTTCTTTCCGTCGAACACCATGGCGGCGCACATTACCTCGTGGAATAAAACGGCCAGCATTAAATATCGTACCGATGTGGCTATGATGGGACGCATGGGTTACGATATCGATGTAGATAAAATGACACCGGCTGAGTTGAAATTTAGCCACCAGGCTGTTGCCGATTATACCCGGCTAAGCCCGGTGATCTGGCAGGGCGATCTGTACCGCCTGATATCTCCTTACGATGAGAACCGTGCCGACATGATGTTTGTGAGCGAGAAAAAAGATAAAGCCGTATTTTTTAATTACTTCCTAAATAAGCGCTACAAGGAGGTAATGACCAACGTAAAACTGCAAGGCCTTGACCCGCAAAAGAAATATAAGATCACCGAAATTAACCTGATGGAAGGCACTAAAGGCACCATGCCCGACAATGGCAAAACCCTCAGCGGCGATTACCTGATGACCATCGGCCTCGGCATGCCAAGAGGCAGCACGCTACAGCAAACCAGTAACGTGCTTGAATTAACCGCCCAATAGGTAAAACATTTTCCCTGTTCATCGCATTATCATCATACCAAAACTAATGCGATGAACAGACCTATCGGGATCATACTGCTGGTTATCGGCATCCTTATGCTGATCTATACCGGCTTCACTTATACTAAAAAGGAAAAAGTAATTGATGCCGGGCCTATCCAGGTTTCGGCAGATAAGCAGCACACGGTTAACTGGCCGCCTTATGCAGGTTGTATTTTAGTTGTTGGCGGTATTGTGTTATTGCTGACGGGGAAGAAGACGAGTTAGAAGCCTTATAACCCCCCCCGGTCATTGTGCCTCGCAATGACGCGGTGGATAAGATGAAGGAGTACAGCTTACTGCTTCATTGCGCGGTCCATCTCAACCTTGGTATCGCGCTCCTTCATGGTCTCCCGCTTATCGTACAGCTTTTTACCCTGGCCCAGGCCTATTTCCAATTTGGCAAAGCCACGCTCGCTGATGAACAGGGCAAGCGGTACAATCGTAAACCCTTTTTCCTCGCCTTTGGTGGCCAGTTTTTTCAACTCCTTTTTATTGAGCAGTAGTACCCGGTCGCGCTTTTGCTCGTGGTTGTAAAACGAACCGAATGTATATTCAGAAATGTGCAGGGCACGCACGTATAATTCGCCGTTGATAAATGTGCAGAACGCATCGTTAAGGTTAGCCTTACCTTCGCGGATGGATTTGATCTCGGTACCAAGCAGTTTTATCCCGGCTACATATTTGTCGGATATGAAGTACTCGAAATAAGCCCTTTTATTCTTGATATAGATGTTTTCCTTACTCATCACATTCCTTTTGGGAGATGCAAATATGCGAAAAAAATCACACTGGATGTATATATTTACTGGCTTCAGTCGCATGCTGAAGCCGGTACGGGGTTCAATCCGTCATCCTGAGCGATAGCGAAGGATCCCCACTATACAAAGTTCGCCCTGCTGTTTGGGGATGCTTCACTACGTTCAGCATGACGGGTTTTGTTTTTGGAACGTCTACCGCTTAGGCGGCTTAACAATCAGCACAGGTATATTCACGTTATGGCGTACCTTATCTACCGTCGATCCATAGATCAGGTCTTTCAACACCTTGTGCCCGTGCGATCCCATCACCAGGAAATCAACCTCCTGTTTTTTTACAACGGTGGTAATGGCATCGGCCGGGAAGCCATAACCAATTTGCGCGGAGGCGTGATAGCCCAGGGTTTTTATTTCTTCTACGTACTTATCCAGGTTATCCACGTCACTTTGGGTCTCATGGTCCATTACTTCGGTACCATGGTAACGCGCGCCTGCGGTTTCTACTACGTGTATCAGCGTGTATTTAGCCCTTTTGCCACCCTGCATCATCGCGTGGCGGATGGTGTCTTTATCGTTCTTCGAAAAATCGATGGTGATGCCGATGTGATGATACGTAATGGGATCCATCTCGTCCAAAGCCTCAGCCAAGCCATGCGGCACATAGTTAGGCGTTTCGCGATACTTAAATATCAGCGGACGGATAAATACGTAGATAAGCAATAGCCCCACGCCAATCACCACCGGAATTATCACAGCGTACATCCATATGCTGTTAGGGCTTTCCTTCAGCCATTCGTTTACCTGGTCTACCACCAGCTTGGCATTTAACGATACGATGAGTATGGCGCTGGCCCAGGCTACTATTTTAACTTTAGTGCTGATGGCAAAATCGCCCATGCGCTTTTTATCTGATGTAAAGTGGATCAACGGTATAACGGCGAAGCCCAGTTGCAAACTTAATACCACCTGGCTTAGGATGATGAGTCCGCCAAGGCCGCTTTCGCCGTAATGTAATATCGTGAATACTGCCGGCAGGATGGCCAGCAAACGGGTCAACAGGCGGCGCATCCATGGTTCAATACGCAGATTGATATGCCCCTCCATAATAATTTGTCCGGCCAGCGTACCGGTAATGGTTGAACTTTGCCCGGAGGCGATCAGCGCTACAGCAAACAACACCGGGGCTGTTGTGCCGAAGATATGTTCCAGCAGTTTATAGGCGTCCTGGATCTCGGCCACTTCAAAATAACCGTTACGGAAAAAGGCGCTGGCGGCCAGTATCAATATCGCCGCGTTTACAAAAAAGGCCAGGTTAAGGGCGATGGTGGTATCGAATAAATTGAACTTAATGGCCGAGCGGATCCCCTCGTTAGTACGGTTGATCTTGCGGGTTTGCACCAGCGACGAGTGCAGGTACAAATTATGGGGCATCACCGTGGCGCCGATGATCCCGATGGCGATGTACAACATTTGCTGGCTTACCTTATCGCCCTTAAACAGGTTATTGGGCAAAAAGCCTTTGGCAATTTCCATTACATCGGGCTTTACAATAAACATCTCTATCAAAAACGACAGGCCGATAATAAAGATCATCGATACAATAAAGCCCTCCAGCTTGCGCATGCCCTTGTTCATCAGCCAAAGCATCAGCACGGTGTCGGTAATGGTAAGCGATACGCCCCATATCAGCGGCAGGTTGAACAGCAGTTTTAAACCGATGGCCATCCCGATGATCTCGGCCAGATCGCAGGCGATGATGGCTATTTGCGCCAGTATATATAGCCAAAAATTAACAAAGGGCGGGTAGTTATGCTTTGATGCCTGTGCCAGGTCCAATCCGCGTACAATGCCTAATCGCGCTGCAAGCGATTGCAACAGTAGGGCGATCATGTTCGAGGCGAACAGCACCCAGATCAGTTTATAGCCAAAGGCGCTGCCGCCGGCAATGTCGGTAGCCCAGTTGCCGGGATCCATATAGCCTACGCTCACTAAGTAAGCCGGGCCTATAAATGCCAGCAGGCGCTTCCAGCCGGTGGCCTTATTGGTATCAACCGTGCTGTGTACGTTTGCTAAAGATTGCGCTTGTGTATGTTTTTTGCTCATATAGCCACCAATAAGTTTTTCGCCACCTCGCGGCTGATGTTTACCTTCTTGTTGTCGATCTGTATGATCACCGAATGATCGTACGCTACTACTTCTACTACAGTTAGGCTGGTCCCCAGTGTTAGCGATGCTTTTTCGAGGTATTGCAAATACGCTGGCGAATGATCGCCAACGCCGGCTACTACGCCGCTTTGGCCAATCACCATGCCCGATACCGGTTTCAATTCCTGCCGTTTAAACTTGCCATCACGGTCGGGGATAGGGTCGCCGTGTGGATCGTACTTAGGATATTCCATAAACTTATCCAGGCGGTCAATCAACTCGGTTGATGAAATGTGTTCCAGTTCCTCGGCCATTTCGTGCACCTCGTCCCATTTAAAATCCAGCTTTTCTACCAAAAAGTATTCCCATAAGCGGTGCTTGCGGATGATGCCTAAGGCTATCTTCTCGCCTTCTTCGGTCAGGGTTACCCCCTGGTACCTGGTATAGTTAATGAGTTGCTTTTCGGCCAGCTTTTTCAGCATATCGGTAACCGACGCGGCGCGGGTATTAGTGGCCGCGGCTATTTGGTTGGTGCTGGCGCTGCCCGAATCTAACACGCAGTGGTATATGGTCTTAAGATAATTCTCCTCGGTAAAAGTATTCATTAAGGCAAATCTAATAATAAATTTAGACTTATCTAAAAATCAAACAAGAAAAAAATTATTTATTGTTTTGATGGTTTTGTAAAAAATTTAATTTTGTTTAATTCTATATTTGTTCCCACATGGCAGCAGAACTTGATAAAACAGACTTACAGATACTAAGAATACTACAGGAAAACGGGCGTATTACCAACCTGCAGTTGTCAAACGAAATTGGCCTTTCGCCGGCGCCAACGCTTGAGCGTGTGCGCAAACTGGAAAACGCCGAATACATAAAAAGCTATCATGCCCTGGTAGATGAGGAGAAGCTGGGCCTGGGTATTAAAACCTTTATCCAGATCTCGCTGGACTTTCACCAGAAGAACACCATCCAGATTTTTTTGGATGAGATACAAAACATCAAAGAGATTACCGAGTGCCACCACGTAACTGGTCAGTGCGACTTTTTGCTGAAAGTTTACGTAAGCAATATCAAAGCCTACGAGCAACTGATCATGGAAAAGATCAGCCGCATCCCCGTGGTAAAAACCTTCCAGACGATGATGATCATGTCGACCAGTAAAAAGGAGCCGATAGTGCCGTTGGAGTATTGATCTGATGTGCAGATGTGCGGATGTGCAAATATGCAGATGAGAAAGTTACAGCATATCCATCATTTGCACATCTGCATATACGCACATTTGCACATCTTAACGTATCTGCCAATCAATCGGCGTCTCTCCCTCTTTTTCCAAAAACGCGTTAGCTTTCGAAAAGGGTTTCGAACCCCAAAAACCACGCTCTACCGATAGGGGCGATGGGTGTACCGATTTAATGATGTGGTGCTTGCTTTGATCTATCAGCGGTATTTTTGATTGGGCATAGGCTCCCCAAAGGATAAATACCAGTCCTTTCTTTTTTTCGGATAGTGTGTGGATCACCTCATCAGTAAATTGCTCCCAACCCTTTTTTTGGTGCGATGCGGCCTCGGCTGCACGGACGGTTAGCGTGGCGTTCAGCAGCAGTACTCCTTGTTCGGCCCAGCTTTCCAGGTTGCCGTGTGATGGCTTCACAAAGCCAGGGATATCGGTAGCAAGCTCTTTATAGATATTAATAAGCGACCGTGGGATATCGATGCCCTTTTGTACCGAGAACGACAGGCCGTGCGCCTGGTTGGGGCCGTGGTAGGGGTCTTGCCCCAATATCACCACCTTTACTTTATCAAACGGAGTTTTATTAAACGCGTTAAAAATATCGGCATTGCGGGGATAAACTACCTTGCCGGCTTCCTTTTCCTGCTGCAGGAATTTTTTCAGTTGGGCCATGTATGGCTTATCAAATTCGCCCTTTAAAACATCCAGCCACGATGGCGGTAATCCTATCGACATAATTATTGCTTTGTATTTGATTTAGAGTGCAAATTAACGGATATTTGCAGCCTGTAAAAAAGTATATCAAATTATGTCAAATATTGTTCGCTTAATTATAGCGTGTGTGATAATGGGTGCTGCCGTAACCATGGCCGGTTTTGGCATTTGGGGCTGGGGGATACTGGTGTTGTTTTTAGGAGGCGTAGTATTATTAAGCTTCTTCTTTAACGAGAATATGATCATCGCGCAGTTTTACCTGCGTAAAGAAAATTCGGAAAAAGCCGAGGGATGGTTACTGAAAATAACCGACTACGAAAAGCAACTGCACAAAAATCAGTACGGTTACTATAACCTGCTGATGGGCTTGATCGAATCGCGCCGCACGCCGATGAAATCAGAAAAATATTTCAAAAAATCGTTAAGCCTGGGTATGCGCATGTCGCACAATGTGGCGCTGGCTAAACTAAGCCTGGCAGGTATCGCTATGGCCAAACGTAACAAGCGCGAAGCACAAATGTATTTGCAGGAAGCTGCAAAGGACGATAAAAATAAACTGCTGGCCGAACAGATAAAAATGATGAAGGGCCAGATGGCACAGATGGATAAGCAGGTTGTACGCGGTTACCGCAATTTTTAAGTCTTAAGGCCAAAGTCTAAAAGTTAAAAGTAAAAAGGATATACCTTTAAAGGTATAATCTGCCCTGACTTACTTTTTGAGACTAAAGGCTTAGAACTACTTTTCGTCTATCGAACCGAAATAATCAGGCTCCGAATTGCGGTTTTGGTTTGGAGCGATATGCCTGTCGGGTATCTCCACATCGTCTGACGGGTTTGATACTTCCACCATCTTCAGCAAGCTGCGCACAAATGATAAATTGAACCGGCTGCGGTTTAATTTGATCAAATATTCTTTTTCTGTTATTTCAAGTATTGAACTCATCTCTTCCAAATTAATAAAGTGAAACGATACAAGTATAATCACTTGAAAGTTAGCTTTGTTTTAAAGTTCGGTTAAGAAATTGCGAAGTTATGCGATATATTGGCCTGTAAACCGGGCATTTATTGTAGTACAGTAAATTGATGGATTTTATTTTTATTTTTGAATGTTATGGCGGCTAATATAAAACACCAGGAAACTATAGACTACTTTTTGAAGATAGTTTGGCAAACGGTTGCTAACCGCTACAACCAGTTAGTGGCCGATTTTGGCATTACTCAATCTATCGGTTACCTGCTTATTAATATTGATGAGAAGGAGGGGAACACCGTATCGGAAGTTGCCGCGTTGCTTGGGCTAAAATCAACCAGCCTTTCGCGCATGCTGACCCAATTGGAACAGATGGACCTCATCTACCGCGAATCGAACAAAGGCGATAAACGCTCTGTTAAAATATACCTTACCGACCTGGGGAAAGAAAAACGCCACCTGGCGCGTGCGCTTGTTAAGCAGTTTAACAATTACCTGAATGCCCACATCAGCGAAAAGGATAAAGATCAACTGATCAATACCCTTAAGAAGATCAATACACTCACGCTAAATTTCAAGCCGGAATAAAATCGTGTTAAATAATTTATTAGTGAACGGTAGTGAAATATCACCGGTGAAAATTCGTTTTGCTGTTGATGTAGCTGCAAAATGGTTATTTAACGGCTTTATATGTTAAAAAATGTTAAGCTGCTGATGTTTCCATTTAAAAGAATAAATTTGCCGATTGAAAATAGATGATTAGGGTATTGATCACTTGTTTATGCGTGTTAGCTATCGCGGGTTGCAAAAAATCTGACGATGCTATAAAAAAAGTGCAGGCACAGGCCAAAATTGATGACCAGCTGATTGTTGATTATATCAGCAAAAATAACCTGCAGGCAACTAAAGTGATGATAGGCAATGCCGATACTACCGGTGTATGGTTTATAAACACCCAAACCGGTAACGAGGCCGCGCTGATCACTAACTCATCGTTGTTAACTGTGGGTTATGAAGGCAGGGTGATGGGGAGCAGTAAGGTGTTTACGCAAACAACTAATTTTCATCCATCGTACAGGCTGGGTGATATGATAAAGGGCTGGCAATATGGCCTTACCAAATCGCAAGTGAAAAAAGGCGGTAAGGTGCGTTTGCTCATAGCATCCAGGTATGCTTATGGCCCATACGATCAGTTGTCGCTGGGTTTGCAGGCCAATTCGATACTTGATTTTGATATTGAACTTTTTGATGTAACGAACTAATTTTAAATGAAACGAATACTTTTTACGCTATTGTTTTTTTGTGTGGCCGCCGGGTTGTTCTCGTGCCGTAAAAGCACCGATTTGAACATAAAACAATTTGACGACCAGGAAATGCAGAATTACATCAGCGGTAACGGACTTACCGGGATGCAGCGTGATCTGTCGGCAGGTGATACTACAGGCATTTATTACAAAATACTTAGCGCCGGCACCGGATCGGCCGTTGATTTCCCGGATAAGGTAGCAATAGTTTTTACGGTAAGAAGTTTCGACGGACAATTTATAGCCGCAGATACCATTGTTAACCATGTTTACAATTATGTAGGGCACCTAACAAGTAATAACTTGCCACAAGGTGTGCAACTGGCCCTTATTAATATATTAAAGAAAAAAGGTACAAGGGCGCGCGTGCTGATACCATCGCACCTTGGCTATGGCTCATCGGGTTTTGGAACGGGTAGCAGCGATGCTAATAACAGGGTAAAGGGTAACCAGGGCCTTGATTATTATATCAACCTTATTAATACAGATAAGGTTACCGACCCGGTAAGTGGCAAGCAAGTGAGCGGGCAGGACGTTTACGATGACGCGGTTTGCAAAAATTACATTGCCGCCAATAATCTTACCGGTTATACTAAAACAACATCGGGCCTTTACTACAAGATATTGCAGGCCGGCAGCGGCGCATCTATCACAAATACATCTACCGTATCTGTACAATATACCGGTTATTTATTGAATGGGTTTATGACTGGCGACCAGTATAATAACGACACAGGTGTAGGTATAAGCACAGAATTATCCAGCGAAGTTAAGGCAGGTTTTGTTGAAGGGTTGCAATTGGTAACACCAGGTGCTAAACTATCATTAATTATGCCATCCAGGATGGCTTACGGCACTATCTCTGCCGCTAATGGCACTATCCCGGTTAATAGCTGCATGCGTTACGAGATGAATGTACTATCGATAGATTAAATTATTTATTGAAGGCGGTTTTAAATGCCTTAAGACAACGGTCGCGCGCGAAAGCGTGATCGACGATGGGTTTTGGATACCGGCTAAAGTCGGCATATTCCGGAACCCATTTTTTTATGTACTTCAGTTCGGGGTCGAAACGTTTGGTTTGCGCGTCGGGACTAAATATCCTGAAGTAGGGCGCGGCATCAGTACCACAGCCCGCGGCCCATTGCCAGTTACCTACGTTACTGCTCATTTCATAATCCAGCAATTTACGGGCGAAGTATTGTTCGCCCCAGCGCCAATCGATTAACAGGTCTTTACTTAAAAAGCTGGCTACCATCATGCGTACGCGGTTGTGCATAAAACCGGTTTCGTTCAGTTCGCGCATGCCGGCATCAACAATAGGGTAGCCGGTTTGGCCCTTGCACCAGGCTTCAAACTCTTCTTCGTTGTTGCGCCATTTTATACGGTCGTACTCCGGGCGAAAGGCATGATCCATAGTTTTTGGGAAATGATATAGTACCATCATAAAAAACTCGCGCCAAATCAACTCATTCAGCCATGTTTTATCTTTATGATGATGTGCCTTGCACGCCAGTTCGCGAATGCTTACGGTACCAAAGCGCAGGTGCAGGCCAATGTGCGATGTGCCTTTTATGGCAGGGAAGTCGCGTTTTTCATGATAATCGGCTATCACATCCTCATAACCAGTATCCGGGAATTTGAGGTCGCTTTTTACAAAGCCCATTTCCTTTAGGGTTGGGGGTGCTGTAAGCCCGGTTTTATACAGGTTGTGCAGGTATTTACCAACAGGATAAGCTTTCAGGTAAAAAGGTTTAAGTTTAGTATACCACTTGCGCATATAAGGCGTATACACCGTGTACGGCAGGCCGTCGTCCTTGGTTACCTCGTCTTTTTCAAATATTACCTGGTCTTTATAGGTGTTAAAGGGGATGTTCTTTTCCTTAAGCAATTGATGGATTTGGCCATCGCGGGCTTTGGCGTAAGGTTCGTAATCGTGGTTGGTATAAACCGCTGCTACGTTATACTCCTTTAAAACTTTCTTCCAGGCATTTTCGGCGGTATCGTAAATAGCCAGCAGGTTGCTGCCTTGTTTTTGCAATTGAGTGTGCAGCTTTTCTATAGTTTGATAGATAAAGGTTACCCGGGCATCGTCCTTGTCTTCCAGTCCATCAAGTATGCTTTTATCGAATATGAACAGGCAAAGCACTGTGGAGCCACCTTTTAGCGCGTGGTATAATCCGGCATTATCATCCAACCGCAGATCGCGCCTGAACCAAAATATGCTGATGGGGGCCTTAGTCATATATCTCCTTTAAAGCGCTCCCGATGTCCGGATATCTAAAAGTAAAACCAGCCTGCTCAATTTTATCGGTACTTACTTTGGTGCTGCCTAAAACTATGGTCGCCATTTCGCCTAAAACTAATTTTAATAAAAATGCCGGAACATGCGGCAGCCAAAGCGGCCGTTTAAGTTGTTTGGCGATGGCCTGGGTTAATTGCTGATTAGTAACCGGGTGCGGGGCCGCCATGTTGTATATACCAGTTAACCCGGTTTGCTCAACACCATACAAGTACATGGCTGATACATCGTGATGATGGATCCATGACATCCACTGTTTACCATTACCAAGTGGTGCTCCCGCGCCCCATTTTACTGATGTATCCAATTTAGGCAGTGCGCCGCCGCCTTTTTCTAATACTACCCCGGTACGGAAGATCAGGATATCTAATCCCAATTTTTCTCCCTCGTTAACGGCATCTTCCCAGGCTATACAGCATTCGCCCATAAAATCGTGCGCGGGGGTATCGGTTTCGTGCATCAGTTCATCGCCCCGGTCGCTGTAATAACCAACACCCGATGCGGAGATGACTTTTTTTACCTGGTGGGGCTTACGCTTAAGCAGATCGTAAATTAATTGGATGGATTTGGTACGGCTTTCAATAATGAGCTTTTTGCGGGATGGGGTCCAGCGTTTGTCGGCAATACCGGCACCCGCCAGGTGAATGATGATGTCCACACCATCGATACATTGCTCATCTATCTGCCCCTTGTTAATGTCCCACAGGTAGGTTTTGACGTTGGGGTCTTTCGCAGGCTCGCGGCTTAGGTGGCTTACCGTATAGCCCTTATTCAGCAAAAGTGGCGTCAGTTGCTTGCCCAGTAAGCCTGTGCCGCCGGTAATAAGAATGTGCTGTTTTTGAAGCGCCATGCGGGAATAACAATATTACATTGTGTTGGGTTTCAGTTAATGTGCAGATATGTAAATGTGCAAATATGCAGATGTTCGTCATTATCCAAATAATCTGCACATCTGCAGATACGCACATCTGCACATTCGCACATCTGCACATTCGCTTACCGCAACCTATCAGCCGATTTTACCAGCTTCTCATCCTTTTGAATAGCCTTCACAGCAAATAGCATCAGCACGATACTCAGGCTGGACATGAAAACCCCGATACCAAAATTGCTGGTACCCATGGTAAACCCGCCAGTGGCCGACTGGATGGCCTGTGATACCCAAAAGCTGTAGCCGATGGTAAGCAGTACGGCCATGTAACAAAAAACGATTTGCTGCTTGCGGTTTTTATACATAAATATCAACGCCAGGGGGATGAGGCCAACTATGGCGGTAACTATGCTAAGCGCGGTGAACGTGGTAGTTTGTTGCTGCGCGCCGTTAACATCGTGATAAATACCGGTAACTTTTATAGTGCTGGGCACGCCGTTGATGTACACATTATGCGCCACCGGGAACAGGAACAGCGCGAAAATAACCAGGGCGGCAAACAGCAGGTAAATGCTTTGTACTCTTTGTAACATATGGTTTGTATTTGAAGCAAAGATAGGATAGTTTGACAAATTACGGATAGTCAATACCCTTTGGAATGTTAACTTTGCCCCGTGACCGATCAGCAACGCTATTTTATTGAACTGGCTTATAACGGCACCGCTTACCATGGCTGGCAAATACAGCCCAACGCGGTTACCGTGCAGGAATTGCTGAACAAAGCATTAAGTACCATCCTGCGCCAACCGATAGAAACTACCGGCTGCGGGCGGACAGATACCGGTGTGCATGCTACGGAGTTTTACGCGCATTTTGATCTGTCCATGGACGATGGACCATGGACCATGGACACAAGAGGCCTGAACGCTTTACTTCCCTACGATATTGCCGTTAAACGCATTATCCCGGTAAATGTAGACGCGCATGCCCGTTTTGATGCTACGCAGCGCTCGTACCAGTACCATATTCATTTTGGTAAAGATCCGTTTAAACACGGCTTCTCGTGGTTACAGCGTGATAAGCCGGATGTGGATTTGATGAACCGCGCGGCCGCGATGATAATGGAATATACCGATTTTAGCTGCTTCAGTAAATCAAACACACAGGTGTTTACCAACAATTGTAAGATAAGCCGGGCGGAGTGGGTTGATAATGGAGAGGGCATTGTGTTCCACATCAGCGCCGACAGATTTTTGCGTAACATGGTTCGGGCTATTGTGGGCACCTTGATGATGGTGGGACGCAAAGAGATTGAACCGGCAGCAGTGCGGGACATTATAGAAAGTAAAAACCGCAGCAATGCCGGTACATCGGTGCCGGCCTGCGGATTGTATTTAACGGAGGTAAAGTATCCGTACCTACCCCCCAGCCCCCTAAAGGGGGAGCAGGGCATGTAACGAAAGAAATAACCATATTTGAAAATATAAAAACAACGGCCTCTTACTCCCCCTTTAGGGGGCTTGGGGGCTTGGGGGACTCATGGCTGAAGTAACAGGAAAAGCAATAGACTGGCGATTACTGAAAAGGGTGATGCATTATGTAACACCTTACCGCGGCATTTTTGCCCTTTCCGGCTTCCTGACCGTGTTTTTGGCCGTACTGGCACTGGCGCAACCCATCCTGATGCAAAAGGCGGTTGATGAGTATATTGTAGTGAGTAACTACAATGGCCTTGTATTTATTGTTTGCCTGATGCTGGGCCAGCTGGTGGTGCAAACCATAGCGCAATACTATCAAACCTACATGACCAACTCGTTGGGCGAATCGGTAATACGCGACTTGCGGATAGATATTTTTAATCATATCACCAGTATGCGCCTGCGGTACTTTGATAAAACGCCTATTGGTGTGCTGATCACCCGTACTGTATCCGACCTGGAAACCATTGCCGACATATTTTCGGAGGGGTTGATCAGTATCATTGGCGATCTGTTGCTGGTTGTGGCCATTATTGTTTGCATGCTGATCAAAGATTGGAAACTGGCATTGATCACACTGATCCCGATGCCTTTACTGATGCTGTCGACCTATATTTTTAAGGAGGCGATAAAATCATCCTTCCAGGAGGTGCGTACGCAGGTAGCACAACTCAATACCTTTTTGGCCGAGCATATTTCGGGTATCAGTATCATCCAATACTTTGCCCGCGAAGACCAGGAGATGCGCAAGTTTATGGGGGTGAATGAAAAATACCGCGATGCCAACATCCGCTCAAACTGGTATTATTCTATCTTCTTTCCGGTGGTGGAGATCTTATTTTCCATTTGTATTGGTCTGCTGGTTTGGTATGGCTGTAAACGAATCCTTTCCGATCAGCAACTGAACGGGATTTCCGCATCGGGACATGTTACAGCCGGCACCGTGCTGGCTTTTATATCGCTGTTAAACTTGCTGTTCAGGCCCATCCGTCAACTGGCCGATAAATTCAACACCCTGCAAATGGGTATGGTGGGCGCCGACCGTATTTTTAAGGTTCTGGATACTGATGATGTGGCGCCAAATAAAGGCACTGTTCGCAGCGAGATAAAAGGTGATATCCGCTTTGATAAAGTATGGTTCGCTTATAACGATGAGAACTGGGTGCTGAAGGATATTAACTTCCACATCCGCCCCGGCGAAACGCTGGCTTTGGTGGGCGCCACCGGCGCAGGTAAATCATCTACCATTAATATCCTCAATCGTTTTTACGAGATCGGTAAAGGCGAAATTACAGTTGATGGCATCAATATCGACGATTACGAGGTGGGCTACCTGCGGTCGCGCATTGCTACGGTGATACAGGATGTGTTCCTGTTCTCGGATACTATTGCCAATAATATCAGTCTGAATAACCCCGCCATCACCCGCGAAGAGATCATCGCGGCAGCAAAAGACGTAGGTGCACACGATTTTATTATGCGACTGCCCGGCGGTTACGACTATAACGTGATGGAGCGTGGTGCGACCCTATCTGCCGGACAGGCTCAGCTAATATCGTTCATCCGCGCGCTGGTATATAACCCGGCCATACTGGTATTGGACGAGGCTACCTCATCCGTTGATACTGAGACCGAGATCCTGATCCAAAATGCCATTAACAAGCTAATGCAGGGCCGTACAGCTATTGTTATCGCGCACCGTCTCTCCACCATCCAAAACGCCGACCGGATCATTGTACTGGATCATGGCGGGATTATGGAAAGCGGCACCCACCAGGAATTGCTGCGCATTGAGGATGGCTATTACCGTAAACTGTACGATCTGCAGTTTAACTCGGCGGGAATAACGAAGGGGTAGGTGCTTAGCGTATCGGCATTTTGACCCACCCCGACAACGCTACGCTGGTCGGCCCTCTCTTCGCTGCGCGCGGCAGCCGGCAGGAACAGTATCAGATTATCCCATCCCCTCTTTTCGCGCAGCGAAGAGAGGGTGGTCGAGCGAAGCAACGACCGGGTGAGTACAATGGCCACAACGCTCATCCCCACCCATCGTCATTCTGAGCGATAGCGAGGGATCCCCGATAAGCAGAGCGGAAACGCATAATTTGGGATCCTTCGCCCGCGCTCAGGATGACGGAGTATTTTTATTATAAAAAATAAATACCTTTATTACCCACAACACCAAGCACCATGAAATTAAAAATTTCCGCACCTGTACGTATCATCCTTATCGCCGCAATCATTATGCTTAATATTGGCTGCGACCAGGTATCAAAACATATCGTTAGAGAAAATATTGGCGAATATCAAAACATCAGCCTGCTGTATAACCATTTTACGTTAACTAAAGTAGAGAATACCGGCGCGTTCCTGAGCCTGGGTGATAGTATATCGCCTAAACTAAAATTTGTACTGCTTACACTGATCCCAGTACTGGTGCTGGTTTTTGCTGTGGGTTACCTGATGGTTAAAAAGAACCTGCCTAAAATACCACTTATAGCGGCCTGCTTTATTATCGGCGGCGGCATAGGCAATATTTATGACAGGCTGCTATATAACTCAGTTACCGATTTTATGCACCTGCGTTTTGGTTTCCTGCAAACGGGTATATTTAACATGGCCGATGTTTCGGTAAGTTTAGGGGTGATTATTATGTTTGTGTGGTATTATATTGCAGGTAAAAACCTGGGTAAGGCAGACGTTATTGAAGCCTGATGTTAAAGATTTATGCCTCCTGTATTATTTAATGGGTTATTGAGGGAGGGCATACAATGCCCTTTCCACTTTCGTGAAAACCGTTAGATGACCGGTCATTTTTTACAGGATACTCGTAGGATGACGGTTCTTTTTTTAAGATATAATAGATCAGTACCGTCCATATAAACGGTAGCAGCGCCACCAATAAAATGTTTACCCTTTTTTGAGGAATTGAAAACAGAGGTGTCTTATTTATACGCACAATCGCGTACGTCATCGATACCAAATGTGCAACCAATAATATTGTAAGAACTATCTGTTGGGAAGTCATATATTCAATAAGCTTGTGCCTGGCTGGTATTCACCGTAAAGCAGTTTTTATCCTTATCAACAGTAATTTCAACTTTCACGGTTCCGGCCTGGTTGGTCCAGGTGGTATCGTTTAGCTTTTTGTACTGGCTTTTGCTCATCTGCTCGGTAACCATATCCATGTACTTCATGGGCATCACGCTTTTTGAAGCATAGCAAACATCGTTTTTATAGAACATCATGGTTTTTAATCCGCCATCCATGCTCAGCGTATCGCAATCGGTACTTTTTGTTAGCTTAATGGCATTGTTTGATTGTATCAGCTCCCTTATCTCCGCGCGCGATTTTCCTAATGTGGCCTCCTGCGCTTTGGCGCCGTGGCAAATTAAAACAACCAGCACAAGGGCTAATAATGCTTTCATTGATGTTGGTTTATAACAGAGAATATAAAGTTAACAACTTTACATATTAACTTATTGTTCTTTGCTAAAATAAACGCTGCGTTGGAATACATCCCCCCCCCTTGTGAAAAAAACTGGCGGCACAATATACCGGTACCGTAAAAAAGGTAAGAAGTTGATTTTTAATGAACATTGAACATTGCCTGTAAACGTAATGTATATCAGTGTATTACGTGTTCAAAATCTGTTCAAAAAGCGTTCAGATCTGTTCAGTATATAATAGCTGTAGTGGCTATTGTTCTTCCTTAAAATAAACCTTGTAATAGTTCATCGCTTTATCATCGTCAAAGCCTTTCTCTATCAGTTTATTATCACCGTGAATATAAATGTGAAAGTTCTTGTCGAGCTTTAAAACGCTTTTATATACCCGCTGCTGTTTTTTTACGGCATTACCCGATATCTCAAAGGTATCGTGTATCGGGCTGTCAAACTCCTGCTCGTAATTGTTTTTATAGGTTTTAAATGATTCGATAGCCTCCTGGTTGCCGATCACCTCACCGGCAAATTCATCCAGGTCGAAAGTTTCTTTTTCCTTAAAATATTTCATGCTGCGGTTCAGCAGGTCTATTTTATCGGCCTTGCTCATTTCAAACTCATCATCCAGCTTTTGGGTAACAAAATTTTTGTAGATACTGAGCGTATTATTAGTTTGGTTAAAGCTATCGTTACGGATCTTCAGTTGCAGAAACTGGTCCTTCCAGTAAACGGCGGCATCCTGGCCGCCGGTGTTTTTGTCAATTACCACTACTTTGTAACCGTTTTCTTTTTCGATATTGAAGATGAGTACGCCTTTGTCCAGCTTATTGATGTTGATGGCATTCTCTTCATAATCAACAGTAAAGCCGCCGGTATCGGGATAAACTTTCAGATAGGTCTCCTTATTTTCTGATTTGAAAATGCCCAGCACATCCAGTTCATTTCCCTCTATCTGCACATTGCGGAAAAGCACAACATACAGTTCGCCGGGTTTAATATTGGGATGGTTAGATACATTGTACAGGTATTTGGCTATTTGCTCACTGGCTCCGTGAAACTTTTCAGCATCATCAAACACTTCGGTAGCGAAATGGTAAACCGTATTCAACTCCAGGTCGCTGGGGTGCATCAGGTGGTAAACCTCGGTCGATTTTTCGAACGGGGTAAGGAAATACTTCATCAGCAGTTTAGGCAGTATTTCATCATTTAGCCCAAGCGGCTGTTTAGATAGCGCATACATCTCATTATTGGCCTGATTGCCAATATGATGAACGGATATAGCATCCAGCGAAGCATCGAAGTGAGTTACCATAATGGCTGCGAAGTTAATTTTTTGCGTTCATAGTTGATGGATGATAGTTCATAGTAATTTGCGACCTTTGCAAACGGTTGATAGTTCATGGTTAAGGATGACTATGAACCATGAACTATTAGCTATGAACCAAACAGAAGATACCATAGTAGCCCTTGCCACCGCTAACGGTGTTGGAGCCATCGGCGTGATACGCCTTTCAGGCCCCGAAGCCATTATTATTGCCAACAGCGTTTTTAAGGGTAAGGATCTGACCAAACAAGATTCGCATACCATCCATTTCGGCCATGTGGTTGATGGCGGCGTAATATTGGACGAGGTGCTGATGTCGCTGTTCATCGCCCCGAAATCATACACACGCGAAAACGTGGTAGAGATATCCTGCCATGGGTCAAACTATATCATTGAGTCGATCATCAAGCTGCTCATCAAAAAAGGCGCCCGTGCTGCCAGGGCAGGGGAGTTCACCATGCGGGCTTTCCTTAACGGCCAGTTAGACCTATCGCAAGCAGAAGCCGTAGCCGACCTGATCGCTGCCAACTCCAAAGCCGCCCAACAGGCCGCCATGCAGCAACTGCGGGGTGGTTTCAGCAACCAATTACAGGCCCTGCGCGAGCAACTGGTTACCTTCGCATCGTTGGTAGAACTGGAACTGGATTTCAGCGAAGAAGATGTAGAGTTTGCCAATCGCGGGCAATTACGCCAACTGGTATTGGATATTGAACGGGTTATAGGTAAACTGATCCAATCGTTTGAATTAGGTAATGCCATTAAGCAAGGTGTAAATACCGTAATTGCCGGCCGGCCAAATGCAGGTAAATCAACCCTGCTCAACGCCCTGCTCAACGAAGACCGTGCTATTGTAAGCCATATCCCCGGTACTACCCGCGATACAATTGAGGAGGTATTGAACATAAACGGTATCAACTTCCGCCTGATAGATACCGCCGGCATCCGCGAAGCTACTGATACGATTGAACAGATAGGTGTGCAGAAAACGATGGAGAAGATCAGCCAAACGGCTGTACTTTTGTATGTGTATGATGCGAATGCACTATCTGATGCAGACCTTGCCAATGATATTGCCGAACTGGTAAAACCAGGCATCCCTGCTATCATCGTCGCCAACAAAACCGACTTGTTGCCTGCAAGCGCTGCCATAAACCTGCAACTCACGGATGGTACCGACCTTGTAGAGGTATCCGCAAAAGAGAAACAGCATATTGATGAACTGAAACAACTCATCTACCAGCGTACCGTGAAAGGCCAGCTAAGTGCAGATGAAACCCTGATCACCAATATCCGCCACCTTGAAGCTTTACAACGCACAGAGCAGGCGCTTATTCGCGTGCTTGATGGCATTGCCAACCAGGTAAGCTCCGACTTTTTAGCGATGGATATTAAGCAGGGGTTACACTATCTTGGCGAGATAACCGGCACGGTTACAACGGACGATTTGCTGGATAATATCTTTAGTAGGTTTTGTATCGGTAAATAGTTTTTTTCTTTTTTGCGTTTAATAGGTTTTGCGATATCCCTTAAGTGTAATCGCGTCAATTATTTGCCCGAAAGAGGTTTTAAATGAACTGCCGATAGGTAACTCGATTGATTTAGACAGAATTACATGGTTGCCGTCTACCGACTTTATTTTATCAATATTGACGATGTATGATTTGTGTATCCTGATGAAGCGGCTTTCTGGTATGGCGTTTTCTACCTCTTTCATCGATAGATAGGTAATATGTTTCTGATCGGTAGTGTAAATCGCTACATAATTACTTAAGCCTTCAATAAAAAGTATATCATTATAGTCAAGTCTGACCACCTTACCTTTTATCCCGGGATTTATAAAAAAATGCGTCTGAATAGGTACTTGTATTTTTTTTGAAGCAATAGCGTTAACCACCTTAGTTACCGATTTTGTAAAACGTGCGAACGAGATGGGTTTTAACAGGAAGTCAATCCCGTTTTTTTCAAAAGCATCAACCGCGTAGTGAGCGTGTGCACTGGTAAATATAACAGAAGTGAAGGGGGAAATGATATCGGCAACTTCAAGCCCTGATAATTCTGGCATATCCACATCCAAAAAAACAATATCCACATTTCTGGCGCGGTTAACGGCATCGATAGCATGTAACGGGTTTATGTGGCTGCCTATTAATTGCAAACCGGGTAGTTTGGCGATATAGCGTGTTAGGGTATCAATAGCGTGCCGCTCGTCGTCTATTACATAACAGGTGTTCATTTGTGTCGATTTAGGTTAACGCAGGCCACCTGTTCAATTACAGGGATATGCACCGTATTATGACTTGTATAATATATTTACTAATGTATGAAAAATATTCCTTTTAGTTGTCGTTCGGTTCTTTCGTTTTTTTGAAAATATAGATAGCGCATACCTTGTTTGGTATAGCGAAAAGCCCTGTTGGTGTAATTTTCTTTAAAGTGTAGCTGTCTTTGTGTAGTTTTCGTTCAAGGAAAATATCTTGATGTCTTGGGGAGAATAATCGGATGTTTTAATAATAAATAAACTGATTTTAATCAATAATATATAATTTATTAAAGTTGCAGGTATTGTAAATAATACGATACATTTAAATAACCATTATAAACCCTTGCACATGTCTCGTTTAAACAACCAAATCTTGTTGCGTAAAGCCTGTTTACCGCAATGCCGCTACTTATTTACACAGTCGCCATTATTTAATATAGCATACTTATAGTTAGTTAGCTTATTTAACAGCACGGTTATACTATATATTTTTTGCGATGCGTATTGTTTTATTTACCAGTTTATTGCCGGCATTTGCCGCGCTTGATCAGCTTCGTTCGGAAGGCTGGCTGAAGGCCGTTGTATCAACTGATAAAATACCCGCGCAAAACGGGCAGTTAAAAATTGTGTGCGAAAATGCGGGGATAAAATTTCTTGAAGTAACCCAAAGCAGCCTGGTGCTTGTTGTTGAACAGTTGTTTGCCGAGGTAAAACCGGATGCGGCGATTATGTTTGGTTTTAGTTACCGTATTCCTGCTATAATATATCAAATGCCCTTGCTGGGATTTTACAATGTTCATTTTAGCTTGCTGCCAGCTTATCGGGGCCCCGATCCTGTTTTCCATCAACTTAAAAATGGCGAACAGGTTGGCGGCGTGAGCATACATAAGGTTGCCAGGCGATTTGATAGCGGCGACATCGTATTGCAACAACCTTTTCCGCTTTTCCCTGGCGAAACATGGGGGCTTTGTTTTAGTCGCCATATACCCACAGCGGCGGGCATGGTTATGGAATTATTGCGCAAGCTAAACGAGGGTACTTTTTTACCAACCCTTGCACAGGATGAACAGCGGGCTTCATACCATAAACGTTTAGATATAGATGATACTACCATTAAATGGGATATACAAACCGCCGCGCAGATAGATAGCCTGGTGAATGCCTGTAACCCGGCGGCTGGCGGGGCTTTAACATTTTTTAGGCAGTTGCCCGTGCGTGTGTTCGAAGTATCGCAGGTTGAGGGCCAAAGCGGGCAGGATGTGCAGCCCGGAACGGTTATCCATGCCGGCGCGGATGGTGTATATGTGCAATGTTTAAACAGGCAAATGCTGCGCATAAATATTTTAAGCCTGAACGAGGGGGTGATAAGCGGGGCGAAATTCGCGGCCCTGGGAATACAGGCCGGGGATATTTTTGGAGCAAGTGAAGCCATGCAGCCGGCATCAGTTCATTAAACTTAAGCCTATATACCAATTAAATTATAACCTGTAATGCTATAAATAGCATGTTGCTTTTTCTGCCTGTACCCAAAAAAGGTACAGTTTATACACACAAACGCGGCCTTCGTTACCAATTGTGTGTATAAGGCTTAGGCAATTTTTAATATTTATGGCAAAAATGCAGGCAACACCTAAAAAAGAGAATTAACTAAATTACTATAAACCTTAAAAACAAAGTTATGGACAATTTTCTTGGAGAGATCAGGATGTTTGCCGGAAGCTATGCCCCGCAAAATTGGCACTATTGCGATGGCAGTACGCTACAGATCAGTCAGTACGAGGCCCTGTTCACCTTATTGGGAACCACATACGGTGGTAACGGGCAAACTACCTTTGGCCTGCCCGATTTGCGGGGCCGCGCGCCGGTGCACAAAGGCACAGGCACGGGCTTAGCCCCCGTTGTACTTGGGCAAATGGGTGGTTCTGAAACGGCAACCCTTACTGCCGCTAATTTGCCGCCGCATGCGCATGTGCTGACCGCGGTAAATGCCCCCGCTGCAACCAATACCCCCACTACCAATTCAATGCTAAGCACAACAACCCCCGTGGCCTACGTTACCAATACATCAACGCCACCGGCGCCTTTGCCAACCCCTGTGGCTATGTACGGGGCAAGTATAGGATACAGCGGAGCCAACCTGCCGGTATCTATTGTGCAGCCATCTATGGCAATAGGTTTTATTATCGCCTTAACCGGTATTTTTCCACCTCAAAACTAAAAAGCAAAATATTATGGATCCTTACATTGGAGAATTAAGAATATTCCCTTATGGTTTTGTACCAAAGGGCTGGGCCGCCTGCGATGGCACCCTGTTACCTATAAACACTAATCAGGCCTTATTTGCTTTATTAGGTGTACAATTTGGTGGTAATGGCTCAACTACCTTTGCCCTGCCCGATTTGCGCGGCCGGGTACCTATGCACGTTAGTCAAAAATACCAGCAGGGCAAGCCGGGTGGCGCCGCCGGCAGCACACTTGTTTTGGCAAATGTACCTGCTCATAACCATTCGTTAATAGCAAACACCAGCACAGCAGATAAGCCAACGCCCGTCGGTAATATGCTGGCAACAACCCCTGCAGCCGTTCCTTTATACGCGCCTGCGCCGGGGCAAGCCTCCCAGTTATCGGCCATGGCAGGGCCGGCAATCAGCAGCACAGGCGCTTCAACACCGGTAAACAATATACAACCTTTTACAGGGTTGGATGTTTGCATCGCCCTGGTAGGTATTTACCCGCCGCGCGGTTAATTAATCAATCATTTTTACATTAATTTTTTTTAACGAAATAATTATGGATGCTTACTATGGAGAAATAAGGATTTTCTGCGGCACTTACGCTCCGCAGAACTGGGCTTTTTGCAACGGGCAAATTATACCAATTCAACAAAACAGTGTGTTATTCAGTATATTAGGTGCTACCTATGGCGGTAATGGTACTTCTACCTTTGGCTTGCCAAATTTACAGGGCCTTATACCTGTCGGGATGGGTACTGGCCCAGGTTTAACCCCTCTTAATTGGGGCGAAACTGTGGGCTCTGAAACCTATACGCTTGATTCGACAACTTTACCGAGACACAACCATACTTTAAATGGTGTAAACGCGCCTCCCGCTACAACCTCACCCGCAAATGGCTTTGTTGCCAATGGTATAGCCAGCGGAAGGATTACAGCATCGCAATACACCGATAATCAAAATACAGCCAGTATGCTTGCGATGAGCCCTTATAGCGTAGCGATGGGGGGAAATACTACGGGCACAACTACACCCGTGTCGGATATGCAGCCCTTTTTACCATTAAATTTTATTATTTGCCTATACGGGAATTATCCGCCAAGACCCTAATAGCTGATGAATTAATAAATGCCGGCATGGCTGGCATTAATGCTTAGCCAATCAGGATGGGGCTTACGGGATACAAACCGTAAGCCCATCTTTACAAACAAAAGCCTTTACCGGCAGTGTACCTGATAAATATAAAACTATAAAATACAGCGATAGGGAATAAAAAAGCTCCGGTAGCTGTGCCTGATTAGAAAACATACATATTGTTACGTTTCAGAATTATTTAATCTTATTCAATGGAAAAACGATTACCCGCCTTAACCAATGCTACGGCTATTTTATCATCAACTATCCGGCTGTTTTTAAAAACAAAGCAAAGGCATGTTTACAGGTATGCTATGCTGGTTATATTACTGGCAAGCCAATTTGCATCGTTTGCGCAAACTTTTTCCTACAACTTTGAAAACGGTGTTAATCATGCTAGTAGTTTTAGTTCAAACTCATATACCTTTGGTTTAAGTGCTACTTCTGGTGGCCCATTCTATATTAATGCCGACAATGTTGGTTTTGGTTACGGCTGGAACGGAACGGCGGCAGACGACGTATTTATAGATAATACGGGCAATTCGTTCTCCAATACACCATGTGATTTTAGTATTAGTTTAACAAGTGGCCCGGTAAGTACCTTTGCTGTAAAAAGTTTTTATTTATATATATCAGACAATAACCTCACGCTTCAAGGCAGTGGTGCTATTACGATTAAAGGTTATAACGGGGCATCGTTGGTTTTTACCGCTTCTCAAAGTTCTGGTTGGAATACCAATCTTGGTGTTAATAATGGTTATACCAAAATCGATATGTCGACTTTTGGGAGTAGTAACAATTCAAGCAAGTCAATTACCAGGCTCGAAATAATTTCGGCTGCCAATATAAGTTATTTAGGATTAGATGCATTTTCATGGGCCGCCGGCAGTGCTGCTACCCCAACTATTGGCACCACCGGTACACTTGCGGCGGTTAATACCACATACGGCACAGCGAGTGCCACACCAACCAGTTTCACCGTAAGCGGTACTAACCTTACGGCCAATATCTCGGTAAGCGCACCAACCGGTTTCGAAATGTCGACCACATCGGGCGGTACTTATACTTCAACATTAACCTTAACACAAAGTGGTGGCAGCTATAGCGGTACGGTTTATGTACGCTTAGCTAAAGACGCAACCGCGGGCGCACACAGCGGCAATATTACGCTTAGCAGCACCGGCGCTACCAATGCTACCGTGGCAACAACAAGCAGTACGGTAACTAAAGCTGTATTAACTTATACCGCCAACGCCGCTTCACGCGCGGTAGGCGCATCCGACCCAACCTTTAGCGGTACGGTAACCGGTTTTGTAAACAGCGAGAACCAGGCCGGCGCAACTACCGGCACGCTGGCATGGACAACCACTGCTACTTCGGGCAGCACAGCAGGCAGTTACCCGATCAACGGTTCGGGGCTTTCGGCAACCAACTACAGCTTTACACAGGCCGCAGGAAACGCTACGGCTTTAACTATATCTGCTAACCCTACCATAAGCACCAGCGGCACCCTGGTAGCGGTTAATACAACATACGGTACGGCATCGGCCACGCCAACCACCTTTGTGGTAACCGGCACTAACCTAACAAGCGGTTTACTAATTACCGCGCCCGCAGGATACCAGATATCCGTAAGCGCTGGCAGCGGCTATAATACCACCTTAACCCTATTCCCATGCGGCGGTATGCCACTTACAAGTACTATCTACGTGCGTTTAGCGGCAGCTACTACAGTAGGCGATTATAGTGGCGATATCACCATGAAAAGCACTGGTGCTACTGATGCTACCATTGCTACAACTTCAAGTAATGTAGCCAAGGCAACTCTTACCTATACCGCCAACGCGGCTACAAGGGCGGCAGGGGCTTCAGACCCAACATTCAGCGGCTCGGTTACCGGCTTTAAAAACACCGATAACCAGGCAAACGCTACAACAGGCACGGTAGCATGGGCAACAACGGCTACCGTAGGTAGTCCGGCAGGCAGCTATCCAATTAACGGCTCGGGTTTATCTGCCACAAACTATACTTTTGTTCAGGCAGCAGGCAATGCCACCGCTTTAACCATTACAGGTTCACTATCCCCAGTTATCAATAGTACAGGTACCTTGTCAGCTTTGAGCACTACTTATGGTACGCCTTCATCAACAGGAACTTTCAACGTATCCGGAACGGATATGGCGGCAGGCATCCTGGTAACCCCTCCATCGGGTTTTGAAGTAAGTACAGATAACAGCACCTTTAGCAGCACGGTAACGGTGGGCGCGGCCGGTGTCATCAGCTCTACCCCGGTTTACATCCGTTTGGCAAAAAATACCGCGGTGGGAAGCACTTATTCGGGCAATGTGGTATTAAGCAGCGCAGGTGCAACCAATGTTGGTGTGGCAACCACAACCAGCTCGGTAACAGCTGCCCCGCTTACCATTACTGCTAATACCGCTAACAAAACCTATGGATCAGCTCTAACAACAGCATCGGGTTCAACGGCGTTTACATCATCAGGCTTACAGAATTCTGAAACCATAGGCAGCGTTACCATTACTTATGGTACCGGTGCTGCGGCTAATGCTGCGGTAGGCACCAACACGGGTACAGCTGTACCAAGCGCGGCTACCGGCGGTACTTTTACAGCAAGCAACTATAACATTACCTATACGGCCGGCAATATTGTGGTAGGGCAGCTGGCTTTAACAGTAACCGCTACCGGCCCGACAAAAAAATACGGCGTTGCTTTGACAGCAGGTGCGGTTACCACCGGTTTTTCGGTTTCGGGAACTTTAGCCACCGGCGAATCCTTAACCGGTGTTACCCTTACACCTAACGCGGCCGGTTTGTCGGCAACTACCAGCGCAGGATCAGGTTATGTGGTTACGCCATCGGCAGCTACCGGTACAGGCGGCTTCCTTGAGAGTAATTATAATATCACCTATAACCCCTATAACGGTACGGTTGCCAAAACAACTGTATTGATAAGCGCCAGCAATGTTACCAAAATATTTGGCGCAACATTAACCGGCGGCACTGGCTATACGGCGTTCTCGAGCGCTGGCCTGGCCGGCAGCGAAACTGTCGGCAGCGTTACGGTTGCTTATGGTACAGGCGCGGCAGCAAGCGATGCCATGAATACTTATGTTGGGCAGGTGCAAATATCTTCGGCAACCGGTGGTACTTTCAATCCATCAAATTATAATTTCAGTTATGCTTACGGAAACATTATTGTAACGGCTGCGCCAACCCCGGCTATAGCCGCTACCGGTAATTTATCGGCATTCAGCAGTACATTCGGCTCGCCATCTACGTCTGATAGTTTTAGCGTATCGGGCACCGATATGACGGCGGGTATTTTGGTAACACCGCCAACGGGTTTTGAAGTAAGTACCGATAACAGCACTTTCACATCAACTGTAACTGTAGGCGCGGCGGGTACCATAGCATCAACCCCTGTTTATGTCAGGCTGAAAAGCGGCAATAATGCAGGCTCGTATTCTGGTTCGGTGGTGTTAACAAGTTCAGGCGCGACTAATGTGACGGCTATCATACCGTCAAGTACGGTAAGCAAATACAACCTGACCATTACGGCCAGTACTGCCAATAAAACTTACGGCAATACATTAACCAGCGGCGCAGGCTCAACCGCGTATTCAATTACAACAGGCAGCCTCCAAAATAGTAATACCATCAGTTCGGTTACCATGACCTATGGCACTGGTGCTGCGGCAACCGCACCAGTGGCTACTAATACAGGCACAGCTGTACCAAGTTTGGCAGTAGGTGCCAATGGTTTCTCTGCAAGCAACTATAATATTACCTACGCCAACGGCGATATTGTTGTTGGCAAGGCTACCTTAAACGTAAGCGCTGCCGGCGTAAACAAAACGTACGATGGCAATGCTACAGCAAGCGTAACCCTGAGCGATAACCGTGTTAACAGCGATACGTTTACTACAACTTACACAGCCGCGTTTAATAATAAGAACGCAGGCACAGCCAAGGGCGTTAGTGTAAGCAGCATCGCGATAAGCGGCGGCGCATCGGCTAATTATACCTTAAACAATACTACAGCCTCAACGAGCGCTGATATCACTAAGGCTGCCGTAACGGTAACCGCGCAAACCGATACTAAGGTTTATAACAAAACAACCGCTTCGTCGGTTAGCCCGGTAGTTGGTGCCTTGCAGGGAACTGACGTGGTTGGCACAGCGCCAACACAAGCTTTTACTAATGCCAATGTAGGTACATCTAAAACCATCACCCCATCTGGCCTGGTGATCAACGATGGCAATAGCGGGGGTAATTACGATATTACTTATACAGATAATACCACCGGTGTAATTACTGTGGCTACCGCTACGGTAACCGCCCAAACCGATACCAAAACATATAATAAAACAACAGCGTCGGGCGTAGCACCGGTAGTATCTGGTTTAATAAGCGGCGACGTGGTTGGTACCGCGCCTACGCAAACCTATGATAACAGCAAAGTAGGTACAGGTAAAACGATGACTGCAAGCGGCCTGGTAATTAATGACGGTAACAGCGGTAATAACTATACTATAAATTACGTAACCAACACTACAGGTGTTATCACTGTCGCCACCGCTACAGTAACAGCGCAAACCGATACAAAGATCTATGATAAAACGAATACATCGTCCGTAAGTCCTGTTGTAACAGGTTTAGCAAGCGGCGATGTAGTGGGTACCGCGCCAACGCAAACCTATAATAATGTAAATGCAGGCACAGGTAAAACCATTACTGCAAGCGGCCTGGTAATTAACGATGGCAACAGCGGCAACAACTATACCGTAAACTATGTAACCAACGCCACAGGTGTTATTACAGCCAAAGATCTGACTGTAACTGCCCAGGCCGATACTAAGGCTTACGATGGCACAGGCGCCTCAGGCGTTGCGCCGGTAGTAGGTACATTGGTAAGTGGCGACTTGGTGGCTACGGCACCGACCCAGTCATTCAATAATAAAAATGCAGGCACAGGCAAAACGCTGACCGCCTCGGGTTTAGTGATCAACGATGGTAACAGCGGCAACAACTACAATGTAAGCTATGTAACCAACACCACCGGTGCCATTACCGCGAAGAGTCTGAATGTAACCGCACAGGCGGATACCAGGACCTACGATGGTACCAATGCTTCAAGCGTTGCACCTGTTGTGGGTGCTTTGCAAACCGGAGACGTGGTAGGTACAGATCCAACGCAAACATTCGACAACAAAAACGCCGGCACCGGCAAAACGCTGACAGCCGCGGGTTTGGTTATTAACGATGGTAACAGCGGCAATAACTATTCGGTAAATTACGTAACCAATACCACAGGTGCGATCAACGCGAAGCAACTGACCGCTGCGCTGAACGTGAGTCCATCGATCACGAAGTTCTACGACGGGACGACATCGGCCACCCTTACCGGCAGCAACTATAGCCTGAGTGGTAAGGTTGGTACTGATGATGTAACGGTAAGCGGAACAGCCACGTATGATAATGCCAACGCCGGCACCGGCAAAACGGTAACAGTCAATACTTTTGTACTGGCGGGTGCGCAAAAGGATAATTACACGCTAAGCACCACCACAGCCACCACCACAGGCAGCATCAGCGCGTTCCCGCTGACCATAACCGCGGATGCTAAGAACAAAATCTACGGAGATACCGATCCGGCCTTAACTTATACCGCCAGCGCTACGCTGTTCAGTGGTGATAGCTACACCGGTGCGCTGACACGTGATGCAGGCGAGGATGCAGGAAGTTATGCTATTAAAGTGGGTACTTTAACACCGGGCAGCAACTATAGCGTTAGCTACACCGGCGCTAACCTGGTGATTGGCAAAAAGGCCATCACCGTAACAGCGGATGCTAAGACCAAAACTTATGGCGATACCGATCCGGCGCTGACTTATACCAACACCGCACTGGTTGGCTCGGATGCATTTACCGGCGCTTTAAGCCGCGATGCTGGCGAGAACAAAGGTACTTACGCTATTAAACAGGGTACACTTGCGCTGAGCAGCAACTACACGCTGAGCTATACCGGTGCCAACCTGACCATCGATGCGAAGGCCATCACCGTAACAGCCGCGCCAAAATCAAAAACTTATGGCGATGTTGATCCGACACTGACTTATGCCAATACACTATTGGTTGGTACCGATGTCTTTACCGGCACTTTAGCCCGCGATGCAGGCGAGAACAAAGGTACCTACGCTATTAAACAGGGGACACTGGCGCTAAGCAGTAACTATACTTTATCTTACACTGGTGCCGATCTGACCATCGGTGCTAAGACTATCACCGTAACCGCCGCGCCAAAATCTAAAACCTATGGCGATGTTGACCCGGCGCTGACTTATACCAATACAGCATTGGTAGGTTCGGATGTGTTTACCGGCGCTTTAAGCCGCGATGCTGGCGAGAACAAAGGCATTTACGCAATTAAGCAGGGTACACTGGCATTAAGCAGTAACTATACTTTAAATTACACAGGTGATAACCTAACCATCGGCGCTAAAACTATTGCGGTAACCGCTGCCGTTAAGAATAAAACTTATGGCGATGTTGACCCGACGCTGACTTATACCAATACCGCATTAGTTGGTTCAGACGCCTTTACCGGCGCTTTAACCCGCGATGCAGGTGAAAATGTAGGTCCGTACGCCATTAAACAAGGCACACTGGCACTGAGCAGCAACTATGTATTGAATTATACAGGTGCCAATCTTACCATCGGTACAAAAGCTATTACGGTAACCGCCGCGCTAAAATCTAAAACCTACGGCGATGTTGACCCGGCATTAACTTATACCAATACAGCGTTAGTAGGTTCGGATGCATTCACCGGTGCTTTAACCCGCGATGCGGGCGAGAATGTAGGTCCTTACGCCATTAAACAAGGCACACTGGCATTGAGCAGCAACTATGTATTGAATTATACCGGCGATAACCTGACGATCGGCGCGAAAGCGATCACGGTAACCGCCGCGCCAAAGAGCAAAACCTATGGCGATACGGATCCGGCACTGACCTATACCAATACGCCACTGGTGAACAGCGACACGTTTACCGGAATCCTGACCAGGGACGCAGGCGAAAATGTAGGCAGCTACGCCATCAAACAAGGCACACTGGCATTAAGCAGCAACTATACGCTAAGCTATACCGGCGATAACCTGACCATCGGCGCGAAAGCGATCACGGTAACGGCCGCTCCAAAGAGCAAAACCTATGGCGATACGGATCCGGCACTGACGTACAGCAACACGCCGCTGGTGAACAGCGACACCTTCACCGGAAGCCTGACAAGAGATGCAGGCGAAAATGTAGGCAGCTACGCCATCAAACAAGGTACATTAAGCCTCAGCAGCAACTACACGCTAAGCTATACGGGCGATAACCTGGTTATCGGCGCGAAAGCGATCACGGTAACCGCCGCACCAAAGAGCAAAACCTACGGCGATACCGACCCGGCACTAACGTACAGCAACACGCCGCTGGTGAACAGCGACACCTTCACCGGAAGCCTAACCCGGGATGCAGGCGAGAACGCAGGCAGCTACGCCATCAAACAAGGCACATTAAGCCTCAGCGGTAACTATACGCTGAACTATACCGGCGATAACCTGACCATCGGCCGGAAAGCGCTGACGATTACCGCGGATAATAAAACCAAGGTATATGGCGCAGCCAACCCGGCGCTGAACGCGATCTATACCGGCTTCACCAATGGCGATGATGCCACCAGGCTGACCACGCAGCCAACGCTGGCTACCACGGCTACCGCATCATCGGCAGCGGGCACCTACCCGATCACGGCAAGCGGCGCGGCATCGAATAACTATGCCATCAGCTATACCAATGGTACCCTGACGGTAAACAAAGCCAGCCTGACCATCGCGGCCGATAACAAGTCTAAAATATATGGCGCGGCTAACCCGGCACTAACTGCCAGCTACAGCGGTTTTGTGAACGGGGATACGAATGCCAGCTTAACTACGCAACCTACGCTCAGCACCACGGCCACGGCCGGCTCAGCGGTAGGTAATTATCCTATCACCGCAAGCGGTGCCGCGTCGGGTAACTATACCATCGCTTATACAGCCGGTACGCTGACGGTAAACAATGCCACGCTGACCATCACCGCCGATAACAAAACGAAAACCTACGGTGGCGCTAACCCAGCTTTAACCGTAACCTACAGCGGCTTTGTGAACGGCGATACCCAGGCCAGCCTGACCACAGCAGCCACAGCAACCACCACAGCCACAGCGGCAAGCGGGGCAGGCACGTATACCATTACCGCGGCAGGCGCGGTAGCGCCGGGCTATACCATCATCTACAATACCGGCACACTGACGGTGAATAAAGCAGTGCTGAATATCACGGCCGATAACAAGAGCCGTAATTACGGCGTAGCCAACCCTGCGCTTACGGTAACGTACAGCGGTTTTACCAATGGCGATGACGCTACCAAATTAAGCACCCAGCCGGCAGTAAATACCAATGCCGCCATCACCTCAGCACCGGGCACCTATGCCATTATTGCCAGCGGGGCGGCCTCGCCGAACTATACGTTCACGTATGCCAGCGGCACGTTCACGGTGGTACCGCTGACGAATGCCACGATGGCTAACTTAACCATCAGTTCAGGCAGCCTGTCTCCGGTATTCAGCGGCAGTACATACAGCTATGAAGCATCGGTGATCTTCGCGGTAGAGCAGGTAACGCTGACCCCGGCCTTTGACCCGACAGCGACCATTACGGTCAACGGCATAGCCAGCGGCAACGGGACAGCCTCGGCACCGGTCGCGCTGCAATCAGGCGATAATACCATCACCCTGGTCGTAACGGCGCAGGACGGCACAACCAAACAAACGTATACGGTAAAAGTACACCGTCCGCTGCCCCCGGCGGCTATTGTACCGACGAACGTACTGTCGCCGAACGCGGATGGGAAGAACGATAGCTGGGTGATCAAGGATATCCAGCTGTACCCGAACAATACGGTAACGATCTACGACCGGGCAGGCCGGGAAGTATACAGCAAGAAAGGCTATAACAACGACTGGGACGGCACGCTGCGGGGCGCGCCGCTGGCCCAGGGGACTTATTATTACATTATCGACCTTGGCCCAAGCTACGAGAAGCTGAAAGGGTTCATTACGATACTGAAAGTACAGTAGGGGAGTAAGTCAAAAGTCAAAAGTCGAAAGTAAAAAGTAAAAAAGACAAAGCAACAAATGAAAACCAGCATAATCACCAACCCAACCCATATCATCAAAACCGCGGGGAAACTGCTGATGAGCGTACTGCTCATCAGCGGAACCCTTGGGGCCAAAGCCCAGCTGAACCCTTTTCAGGCGATGTACTTTCAAAACCCCTACCAGTACAACCCGGCGATGGCGGGGATGGAGCAGGCACTGAGACTAAACATCGGTTACCGCCAGCAATGGAGCAACTTCCCGGGGACGCCGAAGACGGCGCTGTTCACGGCCGACATGCAGCCGGCCCGGAATGTAGGCATCGGGCTGAACGTGAACGACGACCAGGAAGGGCTGATCAGGCAGACGCGGGTGATGGGCAGCTATGCCTACCATTTACCGCTGAACAGCGAGAACGAAAAGCTAAGCTTCGGGGTATCGCTGGGCGTAAATGACGCGCATATCGACTACAACAAAGTAAGCGGGGACCTGACCGATCAGCAGATCGCGCAGTACAACCAGCTGAAAGCCTATGTGGACGGCGACTTCGGGATGGCCTATACGAATGACAAGCTGACGGTAAGCGGGGCTTTGCCCAATTTGAAGTCGGTATTCTTCAAAGCCTCGGACCAGCGTTTCGATGCCGACAGGCTGCTGTTCATCACGGCGGTAAGCTATAAGATCGACATGAAGACAGCCGACAACAGCCTGACGCTGGAGCCGCTGGTGGCGTACCGGAAAGTAAAAGGCTACAAGGATATCGGCGACCTGGGCTTCAACTTCACGATGAACAACTACGGGATCTTCCTGCAGGGCATCTATCACACCAGCCAGAGCATGGGGCTTGGCGTAGGATTGGACCAGAAGAGCTACCTGCTGAACTTCAGCTACAACCTGGAGACGGGTGTACTGAGCAACTACACCCGTGGCGCTTTTGAGTTCGGACTTAAACTTAGGCTGTTTGGGAATAAGTAAGGGGGCTGATACATTACCAGAAAAAGCAAGGGCAGCCAAAAGCTGCCCTTGCTTTTTGAATATATAGAACGGATCAATTCAAAACAATAAAACCGTTATTGACCAAAAAGGGCATCCAAACGTATAATTCAGCCAATAATTCGCCCTCTGAACGGTTAACCAACCGGGATGTTTCCTTAACGGCCTCTAAAAGTTGCAAACCTTGCCGGCATAACTGTAGAAAACGGTATTGCCATTCGGGTAATTCTTCCATGGTTATCCGGTAGTTTTTGCGGCTTACTGCCATAAATGTTGTTACTGGCGCAGGCATTTCGCATTTGGCTCCGGGCGCGCACATTTCCATAAAAAACTTTTTCAGCGGAAATTTTAGCTCTACAAGTCTCAGGCAATCGGTAACGCTTATCTGCCGGGTCATAAACAATATATTATCCAGCTTGTCCAGCCCCGATATTTGATTTTGTCCTTCATCCCCTGCCGCACGGATAGCTTCCTGCCTCGCCCGTTCTACACGGGCAATTTCAGCAGGGAAATCAAACATAGCGGCTGGTATCCCATCCGGAATATTTACAGGTTTTGTACTTTCAAGGAAGCGGAGAAAAACCAAACCAAGGTTGGTAAGGGTATAGGTAGTTGAAGGCTGCCATGCAATAGCCGCATCGGCAAAAGTATCGAACATTACATCGCCTACAAATTTTTTCAGTATCGGGAAATCAGCCCGCAGGCATTCTACCAGCCGCAGTTTATAGCCTGTAGTATAAACGTTAAGGCGCGAATAAACCGATGCTGTTCCGTTATTGGCTACAACGGTGTCGGCGTCCAGGCCGTGTTGTTGCCGGGCTGTGTACAGTTTTTGCGGCAGCGTGCCGTAATTAATCAAAATATCTTTTAGCCAGTACTGCAACCGGGCTGTTTGTAGTTTACTCATTACCGGCTAATTGAAAGTGCACAGGGTTTGATACAGGCAACCGGACCGCACTTTGTACAGCTATATTAGGAATGTTACCATTTATAACTTCGCGGGCTTTAAAAACCTCGGCCACCAGCTCGGGGTATTCGGGTATGTCCGAATCCCATTCTAACAATATGCTTACTCCACCGGTAAGTTGATGGGCCAATAAGTACAGTTGCCACACCTGTGTGGGTACTGGTTTGTCATGGGTATCTACCAGTAACTCGCCAAAATCAGTTGGGCCGGCAACATGTATTTGTACAATGTGCTGGTGCGGAAGGTTAGTGATATATTCTTCGGCATTAAAGTGATGATTATGTGCTGATACAAAAACATTGTTTACATCGAGCAGTAAGCCGCAGCCCGTGCGTTTGGCCATGCGCGACATAAATTCCCATTCGGGCATTTCAGAAGCCCTGAACTCTAGATAAGTTGATGGATTTTCCAGCACAATAGGGCGCTGCAAAAATTCCTGTACACGGTCTACCCGTTCGCAAACATGGTCCAGGCTGGCTTCGGTAAGCGGCATTGGTAACAGGTCGTGGGTATTAACCCCCATTACCCCCGTCCAGCAAAGGTGGTCTGATATCCATTCGGGTTCAACTATTGCCGCAAGGGCCTTTAGTTTTTTAAGATAATCCATATTTAACGCGTCGGTACTGCCTATTGATAGGGACACGCCGTGCATTACAATTGGCACCTGTTTTCTCATTTGCATCAGCACATGCCTGGAAAAGCCAAAATCATCCATGAAATTTTCAGAAATGATCTCGAACCAGTTAACCTGTGGCGGATGCTTCATCAGGTAATTAAAGTGCTGGTGCCTTAAACCCACGCCCAGGCCCAAATTTGGCAGGCCCAGGCGTGGTGTGTTTACTGTGTTCATATAGCGAACGTATCAAAAGTTTAGGTGGATGGCGGGAATGCAAGGCGTATATTGCTTGGCGCGGGTGGTTCTGCAGGCGGTGTGCCACCGTTACTTTTTACAACATCGCAGTAAGCCTGCCATGCAATTTGATATACAGGTGTACCTTCTGTATACGGGGGCAGGCTTGAAACCGGAACGGGTTGCCCCGATTGGAAACTATATAATTCAATCCCGGTCATGTTGGCGTATGGTGCAGGATATAATTGCGATGCGGAAATAGGCACCGCGCAGCCGCCAAATGTTTGGCAACGGTTATCGCCAGGGGCACTGTAGTAAACTGGTGTACAGCCATTTGTTCCCCCTACGGTATCCGCTGGTTTATGCGAACTGGTGGCTTTTACTTTTTCAATTTCCGAATTACAGGTATGGCCGCCGTTAACAGTTTGAATAAACCCGCATCCGCCCTGTGCCATACACGAATTTGAACCTATGCAGGTATGATAGGCTGCCTGCGCGGCGCAGTTATTATTATTGTCGGTTGCATTTGTACCTAAGCCCTGGCAGCCATAGTATATATTATTTGCCTGCTGAGGTACGATGCCCAGCGATAGATCTGGCGCTTTGCCAAAAACGGCCCAGCATACGGCGGTCCGATCGCCTGTGCCGCCCATGGCAGGGTATGGGAAGGTAGCGCCCGGTGTACTCCAGTAGGTGTTTAGCACACTTGTAACCCCATAAATGGCACCCGCGGCTGCCTGGCTGATCAGGTTATAGTTGGTACTGTTATTATTAGTAATATCTTCCTGCTTCAGCGCGTTAAGCGCGTTGGCTATATCTGCTGCGGCCGGTAGTGCGTCGTTATATTTCCCGCCGGGGATGGATTGCAGCATTTCGGCTGTCCAGGTATTGCCTTGATCAAACCACATGTCCCAGGTAACAATTCCGCCGGCTGCCAGTAATCCTGCAACATAGGTAAAGGTTTCAAAGTGGTCGCAGTTGCCAAAATGTGAGCGTGCCGCAGCATCGGCGCTCGGTTCTGGGTTGCCCTGATCGTTGTATGATGGATAATCTAATTCCAAAGCTTCGGTGTTTGGCTGGAATTGCTGTTCTACCGTTGTTGGTAAATTAAGGCCAAGCCTGGCTTTAATTTGCGCACCGACGCCACTACCTTCGCCCTGGTCGGTGATCCCGTCTATCATATTAAATAGTTGTTGCAGCGCTGTATCGCTATCTGTGCTGGTGACAGATGCCGACATATCAGGATATTCGGGGACGTGGCTCCCTGCTGTAGAGTTGAAAATATCCTGTTGTGTAGGAAGCGTACCTTTGAAAATTTCATCCCATAATGTTGTTGTAGCGCCACCTGGAAGCGTGTAACTTATAGAAATATATTCCCATAAGCATTTGTACATCCACCCGATGCTGCCGAATAGCGGCAGATCGGCCTCGGTATTACTTGCCTGCCAGTTAGCAAAAGGCACAGACGGGAAATAATTGCTTTTTTTATCCGGTTGAATGATCGCTTCGGCTGCGGCCTCTGTTTCTTCAATTGCCAAAAACAGTTCCATCTGTGTTTTATTAACCGGGCCAAGGTTAACCACAAGTGAGTTGAATGGAGCGATGGTATCCTGGAAATCGAGGATATGCGGGATAATGGTATTAGTAGGGCCGTAGCAGGTCCAGCCAAAAGTAGTTGGGTTTTGCAACAGCGGGCTGTTGTAATTAGGCGCTACGCCTACCGCCTGGCAAATGTTAGATGCCATTTGCAAGTGAAACATTTCGGCAATAAATACGCTGAAAATAGCATTAAAAGCATTCTCGTTAGGTGTTGAGGGAGCGGCGGATGTTGCCATACCCGGCCACCAGCGATTTTCGTATAAGGCGTTACTGCTGGTGATCTGGTGTGTGCCTTGTAGCGAGTAAAGCGTGGTCATGTAAAGCGGAATGGTGAATAATTCCACATTCACGGCCGCCTGTACAATGGCGTTTAGGGCGGAGATGTCTGTTTGAAGGTTGGAAATGTCGCGCCCGACGACACCATCCTTAAAAAGTAATTTGTGCATTGTGGTTGATAAATAAGGTTTATATATTGATTTGAGATTGTTTCAGATGAATAGCTGAGCGTAAAATAATTACTCCCGGCTGCTGAATTTGAATAAAAGATAGAAAGGTCGCATCGCACCTGAAAAAATATTATGCGAACGTGGATATTCGACATATGAACAGGCTTATTAGGTGAGATAAGTCTTGAGAATAGAAGGCGATATTTATGCCGGAAGGAAAATTCGGGGAGATAGTTAATAAGTTAAATAAGAACAAAATGCCGTTCTCATTTGCTCATCATTAATGGATTAGGGTAATTGTCGGCCTGTTCGGCGGCAGGTAAATCAAGGCACATAAAATCCTTTTCTATCAGCAGGTAAAGCCCCTGATCTGTATTTTCAAAGCCTACACGTTCGGTGGTACTCCATTCCTGCAGCATTAAATGGGGCATGTATATAGTGATATTGTTGTTTTCGAAACAGGCCGATAAATTACCGCCCGTGATCCTTTGCAACGAATAGGTCAATCGTGTTGCGCCAAAATCTGTCGTGTCTTCCAGGTAGCCGTCGGATGCAAAGCGTTCAACTTCGGGCCGCGTCAGCCTGTATCGTAATGAGTTTCCTTTAATGCGTATTTTCATAAGTTTAGCGCGTTAATATCTGTTACTTGCCCAATAATAATAATGGCCGGGTAGGTTAGCCCTTGTTGGGTGGCCAATGCCGGCATATCTTTAATTTTACCTTTAGCCACTTTTTGCTGTGGCAGCGATGCGTGCTGTATAATTGCGGCAGGCGTATCACCCCGGCCTTCCTTTATATAAGTATCGGCTATTATTGGTAGTTGCTTCATGCCCATATAAATAACTACGGTGGCATTACTTTGCATCGCTAATCGCAGATCGGCTGATAAGGTGCCATCCTTTTTGGTGCCGGTTACTACCCAAATGCCCTCGCTAATTGACCGGTGGGTTAAAGGGATATCTTCAAACCCAGCCGCCTGCATGCTGGTAATTCCAGGGACAAATTGAGCTTGTATGCCTAAATTTTTTGCAAATACCACTTCTTCATACCCCCGGCCAAATATAAATGGGTCCCCGCCTTTTAATCGTACTACTATTCCTTTAGTATAGGCATAATGAGCTATCATCTCGTGTATCTGTTCCTGTGTGGTATACTCGCCGTATGGTTGCTTTCCTACGTATATCCGTTCGCAGCCTTCCTTGGTAAGGTTTAATAGCTCTTTATTGGCCAGGTTATCGTAAAGCACCACATCGGCCTGTTGCAATATCCGCTGGCCTTTTACGGTTATCAATTCCGGATCGCCCGGGCCTGCGCCCATTACAATTAATTGGGGTATAATGGGTTTTGTGGTCATTTTTCTCGATTAATTATATTTTATTAATGTTTTATGATTAAAATATCTCTTCATTTTACTATATATTACCAAATATAGTGTTTAAAGGTGATTTTTTAATATAAAACTGATAAAAATTGAGTTTTATATGATTATTTTATTGTTAAAATCATAAAAATTGCCAAAATATTGATTTTTTATACCAAATTATTGCTGAATAAACGATGTAATTGGTTATAATTGTTATTGTAAATGCATTTGGTCGCAAATTAAATGCGCTTTACATATAAATTGCTTTAACAATTAAAAGATCTGTTATGTCAAAACCAACCATTATTGTTGTTGGCAACGGTATGGTAGGATATAAGTTTTGCGAGAAACTGGTATCTAAAACATCGGCCTTTAATATCATTATTTTTGGTGAAGAGCCGCGCCGCGCTTACGACCGTGTGCACCTGAGCGAATATTTTGCCGGTAAAACGGCCGACGATCTGTCCATGTCTACCCTGGCGTGGTATGCTGATAATGATATCCAGCTGCATCTTGACGACCCGATCCGGGAGATCAACCGTTCAGCTAAAACCATTCATTCTTTAAAAGGCATCACGCTTGGGTACGATTACCTGGTGTTGGCTACAGGCTCGTCTGCTTTTGTACCCGATATTCCGGGTATCGAAAAGGAGGGTGTGTTTGTTTATCGCACCATCGAAGACCTGGAGTTGATAAAAGCTTACGCGGTCAAAGCAAAAAGTGGCGCTGTAATGGGTGGTGGCCTATTGGGCCTGGAGGCTGCTAGGGCATTAATTGACCTGGGGATCCCGCAAACGCATGTTATCGAGTTTGCCCCAAGATTGATGCCCCGGCAGATAGACGCGGCGGGCAGTGCTATGCTGCAGGCAAAATTAAGCGACCTGGGTTTGAGTATCCATCTGAACAAAAGTACCGCTTGTATTGCAGGTGATCATAAAATAGAAGCACTGCAGTTTAACGATGGTACTTTACTGGCGGTGGATATGCTGGTGATATCGGCTGGTATACGTCCGCGCGATGAGTTGGCCAGGCTGGCAGGGCTGCAGGTAGGTACACGAGGCGGTATTATGGTGAACCAGTATATGCAAACCAGTGATGATGCCATATTTGCCATAGGCGAGTGCGCGCTGTACGATAATATGATATACGGCCTTGTTGCCCCCGGTTATGAAATGGCAGATGTGGTAGTGGCGCGCTTAATGGCCGGCGAAAAAAGCTTTCACGGTTTTGATATGAGTACCAAGCTGAAGTTGATAGGGGTGGATGTGGCAAGTTTTGGTGATGCATTTATTGCCGAACCAGCCTGCCGAATCATTGTATTTGAGGATACACACAAAGGTATTTATAAGCGTATTAATATTAGTAACGATGGTAAGTTGTTGTTGGGGGGTATATTAATAGGTGATGCTGATGCTTATAATATGCTGCTGCAGACGGTGAACAATAAAATTGCGCTGCCGCCAAATCCTGAAGATATGATATTGGGCGCGCGTGGCGGCGAGCAGGGCGATGGCGCCGGTGTGATGAATTTGCCGGATGATGCACTGATCTGTTCGTGCGAGGCGGTGACCAAAGGGAATATTTGTGGAGTGGTGAATGATGGTGCTATTGACCTGGATACGGTAAAGAAATGTACTAAAGCCGGAACGGGCTGCGGCGGGTGTGTGCCTATGGTTAAGGATCTGATTGCAGGTACATTGAAAGCCAATGGGCAATATGTTAAAAATGTAATATGCGAGCATTTTGATTACTCGCGCCAGGAATTGTACGATCTGGTGAAGATCAATAAGTTGAAGAATTACGACCTGGTGCTCGATCATTTTGGTAAAGGCGATGGTTGTGAGATATGTAAGCCGTTGGTGGCCAGTGTGCTGTCCAGCTTGTGGAATGACCTGATCGTAAAGCAAGATACGATACAGGATAGTAACGATCGTTACCTGGCCAACATCCAGAAAGGTGGTACTTATTCTGTAGTGCCGCGTATACCGGGTGGCGAGATCACGCCCGAAAAACTGATCGTTATAGGCCATGTGGCTCAAAAATATGGTCTTTACACTAAGATAACCGGTGGTCAGCGTATCGATCTTTTTGGGGCGCATGTAAGCGACCTGCCGCTGATATGGGAAGAGTTGATCGATGCTGGTTTTGAGAGTGGGCATGCATATGGGAAGGCGTTGCGTACGGTGAAAAGTTGCGTGGGTAGTACCTGGTGCCGGTTTGGTTTGCATGATAGTGTGTCGTTTGCTATTGAGATAGAGGAGCGATATAAAGGTTTGCGGTCGCCGCATAAGCTAAAAGGCGGGGTGAGTGGCTGTATCCGCGAATGTGCTGAAGCGCAAAGCAAGGACTTTGGTGTTATCGCTACCGAAAAGGGTTGGAATTTATATGTCTGCGGCAATGGTGGGTCGAAACCGCAGCATGCGCAACTGCTGGCTGCTGATATTGACAGTAAAACACTGGTGAAATATCTTGATCGTTTCCTGATGTTCTACATTAAAACTGCCGACCCGCTTACACGTACCGCTACGTGGTTGAATAAAATGGAGGGTGGTATGAGTTACCTGAAAAATGTAGTAATAAACGATAGTTTGGGTATTGCCGATCAGTTGGAAGAAGAAATGCAGTTGCTGGTAGATAGCTTCCATTGCGAGTGGAAGCAAGTAGTGAATAACCCCGAATTGCGCAGGCGCTTTACGCATTTTGTGAACGCGCCGGGTGAAAAAGACCCGACGGTGAAGTTTGAAGGAATGCGTGAACAGGTAAAAGCGGTATGGTAGAAGTGATGGCCGGAAGTCCGCATAAGTCGGAAAGTCCGGACATTGGTAATAAGGATAAATAACTTCCGGACTTTCGGTCTTCCCGACTTTCGGACTAAAAAGAACAATATGGAAACCTTAATCGATATTAACTGGGTGCTGGCCTGCTACGCTGATGATGTGCCCGAAAATGGTGGTGTTTGTATGAAGCATGGCGACGAGCAGATAGCGATATATAACTTTAACCGCAGGGGCGAGTGGTATGCAACACAAAATCTGTGTCCGCATAAACAACAAATGTCCTTGTCGCGTGGAATGATCGGTAGCGCCGGCGAGGCTTGCGAGCCAAAAGTGGCTTGCCCGTTCCATAAAAAAACATTTTCGTTGTTAAGTGGCGAGTGTTTAAGCGGCGATGATTATAAAATTAAAACCTATCCAGTTAAAGTGGTCGATGGCAGGGTGTTTGTTGGGGTAGCGCAGGCTTAATTGTCGTGCTGTCGCAAGATGTTAAGTGCATTGTGATTGATGATGGCGATATCCTTGCCCGATAGCTTGATGCTTTGCTCGTTCACCAGTTCGTTGATCACCCGGAAAACAGTCTCGTAAGTTGCTCCGGCAAACGAAGCAAGGTCTTGTCGGCTAAGGGTAATATTGATAAAGCCATCCGGGCGGGTGCCAAATTGTTTTTGTAATTTAATAAGCGCGCCTGCTACCCGGCCTTTAACAGGCATGTGTGCCAGGTCGCGCATGCGGCGTTCGGACTTACGCAATTCGCTGGCAAAAAAATTGACCAGCTGATAGGTTAGTTCGCCGTTTACCTTTAGGGTGCTCTCAAAAAACTTCATGCTTACGTAGCAAACTACTGATGGTTCAAGCGCCGCTGCCGATATGGGGTAGTTAAGATTGGGGCCAATGCCGCGGTGGCCCAATATGGCGCCATTTTCGGCAAAGCGGATAATGAGTTCTTTGTCTGCATCCCATTGTTTGTAAACTTTAATGTTGCCGCTGTATACAAAATAGATACCCTCTACCGGATCGCCTTCTTTAAAAAGCAGATCCCCCTTTTTTAGTTTAATGTTGGTTTTATTAGCACAAATAGCCGGATGCCACTCTTTTATGCAATGCTTGCACATAAAACAGGTGTTTGTGTCGCAGAGTTGTGTATTTTTTTGAGACTTTTTATGCTCTTTCACTATGTTTTTTCTGTTTGTTGCGACATAAAAGTACTTTTTCTATTGCCTAAATCAAAAAATACATGCAGTTTTTGTTATTCGCTATGTATTTAGTGATTTTTATGTTTAAAATAATATTAAAAATGATTTTATCACTAAATGTATGTAGTATTTGATTGAAAATATGATATAAATGAATGTTTATTAGTTTTTGATATTGATTTTTTATTAAAAAACTATCATTTATATGGTATTAATCATAAAAATTCATCAATTATTGAATTTTTATTGAAAATTTTCATCAAAATGAATATATTTATAAAAATGAAATAAGCTATTTGGTTAATAAATTAGAAAAATTAAAATATGGAAGTAAAATAGACAGGATATTGCAAAAAAAAGCCCCGCCGGGAGGTCGCATTCCCGGACAGGGTTATCAGTTTTCAATTGCTTTAACAAATTAAAAAACCTTACCAAATGTACAAAAATGTATTTAAACAATGCAGGGTTGTTCTATTTGTCGCGTGCCTTAGCCTGACTGCATTTACAGTCAGGGCGCAATTTACCATCACCGGGCAGTTACGGCCCCGTGGTGAGTTACGCGATGGCTACGGTACGCTACAACCTATTGGCAATCAAAATGCTGCCTTCGTTTCACAGCGAACGCGTTTGACCCTTAATTACAGATCGGGCCACCTTATTTTTCAAACTTCTGTTCAGGATGTGCGGCTTTGGGGGCAGGATGCATCAACCATTACCGTTAACGATGGCAACCGCTTGAGTATTCACGAAGCCTGGGCCGAGATCGTCTTTTCAAATAAAAAAGATACTTCCTTTAAAATATCGCCCTTAGATTATTTCGCCATTAAAATAGGCCGCCAGGAAATTGTTTATGATGATGAGCGCCTGCTGGGTTCAACCGATTGGCTGCAGCAAGGCCGCAGGCATGACGCGGTAGTATTTAAAGCCCTGCAAAAAGGCTGGCAGTTTGATCTTGGCGCTGCCTTTAACCAAAACACCGATGCTGTAAACTACAACAGTACTTACTATACGCCTGCCAATATTCCGGCAACGGTAAAAGACAGCAAAGGGAACCTGGTTAACACCCCGGCAGGGATGATCCCGCTTATTAGCAGCGCAGGCATCAGCGCTAAAAATGGCAGTCCGGCATTACTGAACCCACCCGGTACCAACGGCCTTAACCAGGATTATAAATCCATGCAATATTTGTACATCGCTAAGAAATTTAATAAAACCAAAATATCGGGCTTGTTTCTTGCCGATCAGTTCGGCAAATACGTGCTCGATTCGGTTAAGAATACCGCCGGTACTGATGTTGGCTATGTTTATGGTTACCGTTACAACCAGCCGGGGGTGAACCTGCGTTATACCGCAGGTTTATTAATTAACCCAGTATTGGGCGCTAAAAACCAATTTGCCTTCACCGGCGGCTATTATTACCAGGGCGGGCACGATAAGGACGGTTTAAGCCTTGATGCTTCTATGTTTACCTTCTCCGCCGCGTATAATCCCGGTAAAATGGCTTATACTATTGGCTGGGATTACCTGTCGGGTAACGATGCATTCTCTGCCTCAAAAACCAATCACCGGTTCGATCCGCTTTATGGTACCCCGCACAAGTTTTGGGGGCTGATGGATTATTTCTACGCCGTTAGTGGTGCCCCGGCAGGCGGTCTGAGCAACCCTTATCTTAAGCTGAAATATACATCGGCCAATAAGCGCTTCAGTACCGAACTGGCTAACCATTATTTTATGCTGGCTAACAATCAAAAAGATGCGGTGGGCAATGCGGTAAACAAATACCTCGGCACGGAGTTCGATCTGACGACCGGTTATAAGGTAAATAAGTTCACCATGGCCACCCTGGGCTTGTCATACATGGGGGCTACACAAAGCATGGAATATGCCAAAAACATTACCCCCGGCTCGGCACATCTTAACCCGGTATGGGCATATCTGCAACTCAATATCACACCAGAATTTCTGAATAAATAATCACTCAATTAAGAAAGAAAGATCATGGAAAAGCAACTCACCAAACTCAATATATTTTCGGCCAAAGGCATACAAATGCGCACGTTCCATATTACATGGCTCATGTTCTTTGTATGTTTCTTCGGCTGGTTCGGCCTGGCGCCGTTAATGCCCACCATCCGTGCCGAACTACATTTAACTAAAGCACAGATCGGTAATATCATCATAGCTTCGGTAGGTTCAACCATTATAGCCCGTTTAATTATGGGTAAACTGTGCGATACCTGGGGGCCGCGCAAAACAGCTGTAAGGTTACTGCTTATCGGTTCGCTGCCTGTATTTTTTGTAGGGCTGGCACACAGCTATGCTACGTTTTTAATGTTCAGGCTGGCTATCGGGGTTATCGGGGCATCGTTTGTGATCACGCAGTTCCACACCTCTATGATGTTCGCATCTAATATAAAAGGTACGGCCAATGCCGTTACCGGTGGCTGGGGCAATCTGGGCGGCGGTGTTACCAATATGGTTATGCCATTAATTTTTGCCGCCATAGTAGGTTTCGGTTATACACCGGCTCAAGCCTGGCGCTATGCCATGATCGTTCCCGGCAGCATGATGTTGGTGATCGCCTTTGTGTATTATAAATATACCAAAGATACCCCCAATGGTAACTACGATGAAATAGGTTATAAAAGCAAATCAACCAAAACAGATTGGAGCGTACTGGCCGACTGGCGCATTTGGGCCTTGACCATGGCTTACGCTATGTGCTTTGGAATGGAAGTAACCTTTGATAACGTAGCATCACTGCACTTTGTAGATACTTTCCATCTTTCGCAAAGCTCGGCAGGTTTTTGGGCGGGGATTTTCGGCTTCATGAACATTTTTGCCCGGGCGCTGGGCGGCATCGTGTCAGACAAGGTTGGGAAAAAACATGGTATGCGGGGTAAGGGCCTTTTACTGGCCGGGGTGCTGCTTTTAGAGGGCTGCGGGCTGGTGTTGTTCGCACAGGCAGGTAGTTTGCTCATTGCTATTATTTCCATGCTGTCGTTCGCACTGTTCCTTAAAATGAGTAACGGGGCTACTTACGGTATCGTACCGTTTATCAACGAAAAGAATGTAGGCCTGGTAAGCGGTATAGTAGGCGCGGGCGGTAACCTTGGGGGGATGCTGTTCGGCTTCCTGTTCAAATCATCGGCCATTACTTATGTGCAGGCTTTTAGCTATATCGGTTACACGGTAATGGTAGTAGCGGTAATCATACTCATTACCCGTTTCCGCAAGCAAACAGCAAACGAAGACCAGCCCGCTGGCATAGTGGCAGCGGTATAAATTAATCTGTAAAAAATGTCATCACCCGGAAAAAATATCACGTCGTTAACGTCTACCTGCTGTTATTGCGGGGTGGGTTGCGGCGTGGTGGTGAATAAGGAAAAGAATGGGGATATTACCGTTTCCGGGAATAAAGACTACCCGGTAAACAAAGGGATGCTGTGCAGCAAGGGGATGAACCTGCACTACACCGTTAACGATAAAAGCGACCGGCTGCTATACCCCCAAATGCGTTATAACAAAAGTATGCCCCTGCAAAGAGTAAGCTGGGACGACGCGCTTGAACGTACCGCTGCTGTTTTTAAAACCTTTATTGAAAAATACGGGCCCGATTCGGTGGCGTTTTATGCCTCGGGGCAATGCCTTACCGAAGAATATTACGTGGTGAACAAGCTGATGAAAGGCTTCATCGGCAGTAATAATATCGATACAAATTCGCGCCTGTGTATGAGCAGCGCGGTGGCTGCTTACAAGCTGGCTTTAGGTGAGGATAGCGTACCGCTTTGCTATGATGATATTGAACTGGCCGACTGTTTCTATGTTACCGGCGCTAACCCGGCCTGGTGCCACCCGATACTGTGGCGCAGGGTAGAGGCGCATAAAGCCGCCAACCCTGATACCAGGATCATTGTGGTTGACCCCCGGGTAACAGATACCTGTAGCCTGGCCGATCTGCACCTGCAAATTAACCCCGGTACGGATATTACACTGAACCATGCTATCGGCCGCCTGTTGATCGAAAACGGCGATATCGATATCGGGTTTATCCGTAGCCATGCCGAGGGTTTTGAACAATACAGCGCACTGGTGTTTAAACGTACCCTGGTCGAATCGGCAAAAATATGTGGTGTGAGCGAGCGCGATATCCGGCTGGCCGCTAAATACATCGGCGAAGCCAAAGGGTTTATTTCCATGTGGACCATGGGATTGAACCAAAGCGCTGTTGGTGTAAACAAAAATCTGAGCCTTATAAACTTGAATTTGATAACCGGCCATGTGGGCAAGCCCGGTTCGGGGCCATTATCCCTTACCGGGCAGCCCAATGCCATGGGTGGCCGCGAAGTAGGCGGTTTGGCTAACCTGTTGCCCGCCCACCGCGACCTGAAGAACCCGCTGCACCGGCAGGAAGTGCAGCAATTTTGGAAAGGTAAACCCATCAGCCCTGAACCGGGCCTTACCGCCACCGAAATGTTTGAGGCGCTGAACGATGGCCGCCTGAAAGCCATCTGGATCATGTGTACCAACCCGCTTACCAGCTTGCCCAATGTGCGTTTGGCCGAAGAAGCTTTAAAAAAAGCCAAATTTGTAGTGGTGCAGGAGGTAAGCAATAAGCCCGAAACTTTGGCTTATGCCGATGTGATACTGCCCGCCGCTGCCTGGGCCGAAAAGGAGGGCACAATGACCAATTCGGAAAGACGGGTCAGCTACCTGAACAAGATCACCGATGCGCCGGGCGAAGCCATTCCTGATGCTGAGATCATTTGCCGCTTTGCCCGTAAAATGGGTTACCCGGGTTTTGATTTTAAGAACAGTACCGAGATCTATGCCGAACATGTTAAGCTAACCGCTAAAACCAATATTGATATAAGCGGTCTGAGTTACGAGGTGCTGAAAGAACAGGTATCGGTACAATGGCCCTATAAAAAGAAAAGCAAGGCCGGCGGCACCGAACGCCTTTTTGCCGACAGGAAGTTCTATACCCCATCGCAAAAAGCCATCATCCATGCGGTGCCCGATGCTTTTAGCAGCGAAAGGCCCGATGCTGATTATCCGTTTATATTAACCACCGGCCGTATCCGCGACCAGTGGCATACCATGAGCAAAACAGGTAAGGTAAACAAACTGAACCAGCATATTAAAGAAGCGTTTATAGAGATACACCCGCGCGATGCTGCTGCCATGCATTTAAAGGATGGCGATATAACCGTTGTTACGTCGCGCCGTGGCGAAGTGCAAGTGAAAGTTAAGCTAACTACCCAGATAAAACCCGGTGTGGTGTTTTTACCGATGCACTGGGGCAAAATACTGGGCAGCGATCTGCATCGGGCTAATAACCTCACTAACGATGCGCTCGACCCAATATCGAAAGAGCCTGATTTTAAATATTGCGCGGTTAATATCGCCAAATATAAAAAGCCATTTCAGCGTGTTGTAGTGGTAGGCGCGGGGGCTGGGGCATACGGTTTTGTAAAATCGTACAGGGAGCTGAACCCGAACGATCGTATCACCATTTTCAGTAAAGAGGATTTTCCATTCTACAACCGTGTGATGCTGCCCGATTACATCAGTGGCGAACAACAGTGGGAGCAACTGGTGAAAATGAAGGACGAGGAAGAACCAGAATACCGCATTAGTTTACTACGCGGCGTTAGTGTAACGAATGTAGACCGTGAAAACAAATGCGTAACCGATTCGCGCGGGATCAAAACCCCTTATGATGTGTTGATCATGGCTACCGGCAGCCGGGCGGCTATCCCTAAAAATGTGCCTTCGTTACCGGGCATATTCAGCATGCGCAGCCGTACTGATGCCGATAATTTTAAAAAACATGTTAAAAAGAACGGGCATGTGGTAATTGTAGGGGGCGGATTACTTGGTTTGGAGATGGCGGCCTCATTGCGCGAGATAGGCATCCGTATCACCATTGTGCAGCGTACATCCAGCTTTTTAAACAGGCAGTTAGATGCACTGGGCAGTAAGCTATTGCACGAAGAAATGGTTGACCAGGGCTGCGATATTTATTATGATGATGAGGTGCAGCTATTTTACGGTCGGGCCAGGTTAACTGGTGTAGGCTTACGCAGCGGTCGAAAGATTGATTGCGATGCCATGATCCTGGCTATTGGTACCACACCCAACCTTGAACTGGCGCGCGAATGCGGCCTGGCCTGTAAACGGGGCGTAGTGGTGAATGAGCGCCTGCAAACCAGCGCCCCGGATATTTATGCCATTGGCGAAATTGCCGAATTTAACGGCACACTATATGGTATTACTGCCGCTGCCGAACAACAGGCCGCGGTTGTTGCCGGTTACCTGAATGGCGATATAGCCAGCTATTATAAGGGCAGCGTATTTATGAATATTATTAAGATCCACGGTTTCGATCTGTGCAGTATCGGCTTGCCCGAGTGCCCCGACGAGCCGGGGTACGAAGAGGTGGTATTTATTGATAAAGCCAAACGCTATTACAAAAAGTGCATCATCCACCAGGATAAATTGGTAGGTACGATATTGATAGGTGATAAAAGCGAATTCCTGGAATTTAAAGAACTGATAGCCAATAAAACCGAACTAAGCGAAAAACGCCTGCAACTACTGCGCAGCGGTAGCAAGGCCGATCCGGTTTTAGGGAAATTGGTATGCAGCTGCAATAATGTGGGGGCTGAAAACATCAGCAAAAAAGTGATGGAAGGCTGTGATAATATGAAAGACCTATGCGCGGCAACAGGCGCCGGTACCGGTTGCGGATCGTGCCGGCCCGAGGTGAAACGCCTGTTGGAAGAAGGCCTGAAGAATTTGGTTTCGCAAAGAGTGGCGTAGTATGGAACATCTCATTAAAATAAACTTACCTGGCGGCGTGGCATCAGCAGGAGATCTTTACGAGATACTGGTGATAGCCGAAAACGCGGGCGCGCGACATATCCGTTTCGGTAACCGGCAGCAATTGTTTTTTACTGTTGATGCCGCCGAGCTGGAAGATATGGAACTGGAGATGCTGCGTGCGGGTACCAGTTATGAAATTGATGCTGATGAGTATCCCAATATCATGAGTTCCTACGTGTGCGACGCCATTTTCAATCACGAGAGCTGGCTGCGGGAAGGTGTTTATAAAGATATTTTCGACCTGTTCAATTATCAGCCGCAACTAAAAATAAACCTGATAGACCGGCACCAAAGTTTTATACCATTTTTTAGCGGCAACTTTAATTTCATCAGTTCGGATGTGAGCAATTACTGGTACCTGCATATCCGGTTTCCAAAAACCAATCAGTTTTATTGCTGGCCATCTCTTATCTATTCGGACGATATCCCAACCATCAGCAAAAGGGCCGAAGATGTTATCCTGAAGAATAAGTCTTTGTTTTATGATGCCCCTCACATTGATGAGCAACTGTTTTTTGAAAAGGCGGGCAAAACCTTAAATATCCCGGCACAGCCATTGCCGGGGCCGTTGCAACTGCCCGATTTCTACTTGCCGTATTACGAGGGTTTTAACCGTTATGCTAATAAATACTGGCTGGGCATTTATCGCAGGAACGAACTGTTTGATATTGGCTTTTTAAAAGATGTATGTAACCTGTGCCTGAAAACACGGATAGGGCAATTGTATACCACGCCATGGAAATCGATATTGATAAAAGGGATAGAACCTAACGACCGTAACGACTGGGGCTATATCCTTGATAAATACCGCCTTAATATCCGCCATGCATCAAACGAATTGAACTGGCAGATTGAAGACATGTGCGAAGCGGGGCTGGCACTGAAACAGCAACTGGTCCGCGAGTTTGAGGAGGCCGATCTGCGCACCTATCGGCTAAGCTTCGCTATAAAAACACAGCCTAAAACCGGGTTGCTTGGTTCAATAATTATAAAAACACAACCATCGGGCGCGTTCGAGGTATTACATACAGTTGATTTTAACCCTAACTCTAAAAACTATATTTCCTATAGAAAACGGATCAGGAAAGAAAACCTGGTACAGCAACTAACCGAGCTTTGCAATAGTTATTACCAGCTTTCGCAAAGCAAAAAAAAGGTTTTGACGGATGTGCCTGATAAGGGGGATGCTACAACTACAGATGAATTGCTTTATAGCTGCAAACATTGCATGACTGTTTATGATAAAACTTACGGCGATGCATCAAATGATATCCCGGCCGGAACTGCATTTGAAGATCTCGGCGTTTACATATGCCCTGTTTGTGAATCGGAAGATAGTTTTGAGTTGATAGACAAAAGATAGTATTTTAAGGCGATGAATAATTTAGCAACCGCTTTTCAACTTTTTGACGATTATAACCGGCAAGACCCGCGTGGTTTTGAATGGGATGGGACTGATTACCCGCAAGAATATTTTTTTGCTATTAAACTGTATGATTGGGTTTTAAAGCTCGACCCTAATGCAAACCAAGAATTACTTTTGGCATCGCGCAGCCAGCATATTGGCCGTTGGGAAATACCGCGCGAAAGTTACCCCGAGGGTAGGGAGCCCTATCTGAAATGGCGTAAAGACCTGGCGCTGCACCATGCCGCCATAACAGGTAAGTTGATGAAACAGGCCGGATATAGCGATGAACAGGTGGATCGTGTAAGCCAGATCATCCTGAAAAAGCGGATAAAGGTTGACGCCGATGTGCAAACGATGGAAAATGCGCTTTGTTTAGTTTTTCTGCAATACCAGTACGAGGATTTTAGGAAGAAGTACGAAAACGATCCGCAAAAAATGATCAATATCCTGCGTAAATCCTTATTAAAAATGGATACTCACGGGCATAGTTTCGCTTTAGGCTTAAACTTTTCGCCAGCTGCTTTAAATTTAATTCAACAAGCCTTAAAATCGGAAGATTAAATAAATACTCCCTGTCTTTCAGGTAGCTGAATTAAGGAAATGATGAATATTTACCTGCAGTGAATTAAATAATGGCTGCAGTAACCAAGTAATTTGTTACTTTCATGCTTTTTATTTATTGTGCGTGCTCGCAAACACCGTGTTGTAAAGCAGCAGGATAAATAATGAAGATACAATCAGGGAGAGCGTAAAAAGAATGTCTGACAGGAAGATAACGATAAAGGATATTGCCTTAAAAGCAAAGGTTTCGACAGGTACGGTAGACCGCGTTATCCATAAAAGAGGGCGGGTTTCGCCTAAAGTAGCTGAGCGCGTACTGAAGATACTGGAGGAGATGGATTACGAGCCGAACTTTATCGCGCGGGCGCTGGGTTCAAAAAAGACATTCGAGGTAGCTGCCCTCATTCCTGACGATCAGTACGATACCTATTGGAAAGACCCCAGGGAAGGGATAAAACGTGCCGAACGTGAGTTGAAGCAATACGGTGTAGTTGTTAAGTTCTTTTTGTTCGACCCTTACGATGTGAAGTCATTTGTGGAGCAGGCCAGGCAGCTTAACAATAGCGAACCGGATGGCATTATCGTATCCCCTATATTTTACCGGGAAGTTTTGCCCTTTTTTAAAACCTGGCAGGATAAAAAGATCCCCTTTGTACTTTTCAATACACAAATTGCCGATATATACCCGCTTTGTTATGTAGGGCAGGACGCCTACCAAAGTGGTATGCTGGCCGCGCGATTGGTGCACAGCAGTTTACCAGATAATGGTACGGTCCTCATCGCCCATTTCGACGAGGATATTTCCAACGCTTTCCACATGAGCAAAAAAGAGCAGGGATTCAGGAATTACTTTGTACAGAACGATCTTGAAGAGTACGACCTGCTGAAGGAAGAGTTGAATAGTTCAAATTATTCGCTGTTTAAAGCGCAGATGGATAAGGTGATAGAACATAATTCCAATCTTAAAGCCATCTATGTAACCACTTCCAAAGCCTACCAGGTGGCCGGTTATCTTAAAGAGCGACGAATTAATGGAATAAAAATAATAGGGTACGACCTTTTACCTAAAAACGTTAATTTTTTGCAAAGCGGGCTGATCACATTTCTCATCAACCAAAATGCCAGGGGACAAGGGTTCTGGAGCCTGCAACTGATATCGGAATATCTTGTGCTGAAAAAAGAGATACCAATGATGAAATATCTGCCGCTGGATATCATTGTGAAAGAAAACCTCAACTATTTCCTGGGAGAGGATACCGATTTTTTAAATATTAATTGACAGCTTAAAAATGAGTGATTTGCCTATATGGTATAAAATTTTTAATTTGCGTGTGCGCACACGCAAATTTTATTACATTTGCTTTAAATCATTTATAAACAATAGCGTTTCCGCATACATTTTAATATGAAAAAGCTTTTAAGTGGCCTGGTTGCAGTTTTGCTCATTCCCGGTGTCATGAATGCCCAAACTCAAAAAGGTATTTATAGATCGGGTTGGATAGATCTGAATAAAAACGGCCGGAAAGATATTTACGAAGATCCGTCGCGTGGTATTAATGAGCGTATCGCCAGCCTGCTTTCGCAAATGACGTTGGAAGAGAAAACCTGCCAGATGGCAACCCTGTATGGCTGGAAGCGGGTGTTAAAAGATTCGTTACCTACCCCGGGTTGGAAGAACGAGATCTGGAAAGACGGCATTGCCAATATTGATGAACACCTGAACGGGTTTATCGGCTGGGGTAAATTATCAAACTCAAATCTGGCTGCCAATATGGAAAAACATATTTGGGCGATGAATGAAACCCAGCGTTTCTTTATTGAACAAACCCGCCTGGGTATCCCTACCGATTTTACTAACGAAGGTATCCGGGGGGTAGAAGCCTACGAAGCAACCGGCTTCCCCACGCAGTTAAATATGGGTATGACCTGGGACAAAGACCTGGTTTATCAGGAAGGGTTAATTACCGGTAAAGAAGCACGCGCCCTTGGGTATACCAACGTGTATGCCCCTATACTTGATGTGGCCCGCGACCAGCGCTGGGGCCGTTTGGAAGAATCGTATGGCGAAGACCCTTACCTGGTGGCCCGTTTGGGTGTAGCCATGGCAAAGGGTATGCAGGATCATAACCAAATCGCTTCAACGGTTAAGCACTTTGCTGTTTACAGCGCCAACAAAGGAGCCCGCGAAGGTTTTGCCCGTACAGATCCGCAGGTGGCGCCGCGCGAGGTGGAGAATATATTGCTTTATCCTTTTAAACATGTGTTTAAGGAAGCTGCTCCAATGGGCGTCATGAGTTCTTATAACGATTATGACGGCATCCCCATTTCAGGCAGTGATTACTGGCTGATCAAACGCTTGCGCGAAGAAATGCATTTTGCAGGTTATGTGGTGAGCGATAGCGATGCGCTGGAATATCTATCAGGCAAGCACCATGTGGCGGCTAATTTAAAAGATGCCGTTTACCAGGCCTTTATGGCAGGCATGAATGTGCGTACTACTTTCCGTAAACCCGATAGTATCATCATTTATCTGCGACAACTGGTTAATGAGGGCCGTATCCCTATAGATACCATTAATAGCCGCGTTAAAGATGTGTTGCGGGTAAAGTTTAAACTGGGTTTGTTCGATCATCCTTATGTGGAAAATGCTGCCGAAAGCCGTAAGCTGGTTAACAGCGCCGCGCACCAGACTGTGGCCTTAAAGGCATCGCTGGAGAGTATTGTGCTGTTAAAAAACAAAGGCAATATCCTGCCTTTGTCTAAAACATTGAACCGTGTGGCAGTGATCGGTCCGAATGCAACAAACGATGACTATGCGCATACGCATTACGGTCCGTTGATGTCGCCAAGTGTAAATGTATTGCAGGGTATCCAAAATAAACTGGGTAACAATAAAGTAAGCTATACCAAAGGCGCTGACCTGGTAGATAAAACCTGGCCCGAAAGTGAGATCCTGCCCCAGCCAATGGACAAACGCGAGCAGGCCATGGTCGATTCAGCCGTGCAGGTAGCCCAATCGGCCGACGCGGTGGTAGTGGTGCTGGGTGGTAATACACGCACAGCCGGCGAAAACAAAAGCCGTATCAGTTTGGATCTGCCGGGGCACCAGTTAGATCTGATCAAGGCCGTAAAAGCCACTGGCAAGCCAGTAGTAGTGGTACTTATCGGCACACAGCCCATGACCATCAACTGGATAGATAAATATGTGGATGGTATCATCTACGCAGGCTACCCGGGGGTAAAAGGTGGTACCGCAATTGCCGATGTACTGTTTGGCGATTATAACCCCGGCGGCAAACTAACGCTTACTTTTCCTAAAGCAGTAGGCCAGTTGCCGCTGAATTTCCCATCCAAGCCCAGCGCGCAAACTGATGACGGTGAAGAAGCGAAAGCCAAGGGGCTGTTGTATCCGTTTGGTTTCGGGTTAAGTTATACCAGTTTTGCCTATAGTAACCTGAGCATAGCGCCGGTGGAAAAAGATGGGGCCGATATTCAGGTAACCGTCGATGTAACCAATACCGGCAAAGTGGCAGGGGATGAAGTAGTTCAGATCTATATCCGCGATGTACTAAGTTCGGTAACCACTTACGAGAAACTGTTAAAAGGATTCGATCGCGTACATCTTGCTCCCGGCGAGAAACGCAGCTTGCACTTCAGCATCCCACGGGAAGAATTGAAGCTATATAACCGAAAAATGGAGTTTGTACTTGAACCCGGCGAGTTTAAAGTAATGGCCGGTTCATCCTCGGCCGATATCAGGCAAACACGTAGCTTTTTTATTAAATAGGCAGCATTATTAAAAAATATGTCACGATTAAATTTATTAGAAGAAACCCGGTACGAAAAACTGCCGGTAACCATATTCTCCAACCAGGTTGCAGCCAGTAAGGCTGTAGCGCGCCGTATTGCCGACCTGATATTGGCCAGGCAACAAACCGGCGAACAAGCGGTATTAGGCCTGGCCACGGGCGTTACGCCCATACAGGTTTACCAGGAACTGGTGCGCCTGCACCTCGAGGAGGGATTAAGCTTTAAAAACGTGGTAACCTTTAACCTCGACGAATACTATCCGATGCAGCCGGATGCCGAGCAGAGCTACGTAAGCTTTATGAACAAGCATCTGTTCGATCATATCGATATCGATAAAGCGAATGTGCATATCCCCGATGGCGCGCTTTCGCGGGAAAAGGTGGAGGCGTTTTGCCTGGCCTACGAGCAAAAGATAAGCGCTTATAAAGGGCTTGATATACAATTACTGGGTATTGGCCGTACCGGCCACATTGGTTTTAACGAGCCGGGTTCGGCGCCAAATTCGGGTACACGCCTGGTAACCCTGAACGACCTGACCCGCAGCGATGCCTCGCGCGATTTTGGCGGGAAAGAGAATGTACCCACCAAAGCCATTACCATGGGTGTGGGTACAATTTTTAAAGCCCGCGAAATTATCCTGATGGCCTGGAATGCAAAGAAGGCCAGCATTATTAAAAAAGCGGTTGAGGGAGAAATTTCGGCCGATGTACCGGCTACTTTCCTGCAACTATCAGACAATGTAGAGTTTATTTTGGATACCGGCGCGGCCAGCGAACTGACCCGCTTTGATACGCCCTGGCTGGTTAAGGATTGCATTTGGGATGCCCAACTGGTAAAAAAAGCGGTGATCTGGCTGGCGCAAACGCTAAAAAAACCTATTCTGAAACTGACGGAGGAAGATTATAATAACCACGGCATGGCCCAACTGGCTACAGAAAAAGGGCCAGTGTACAATATCAATATCGATATTTTTAACAAGGTGCAGCATACCATTACCGGCTGGCCGGGAGGTAAACCCGATGCCGACGACAGGCAACGCCCCGAACGCGCGCAGCCTGCAAAGAAACGCTCCATCGTTTTCTCGCCGCACCCGGATGATGATGTAATCTCGATGGGGGGCACTTTTATCCGCCTAGCCGACCAGGGGCATGAGGTGCATGTGGCTTACCAAACATCGGGCAATACGGCCGTTTGGGATGATGATGTGCTGCGTTATGTAGAATTCAGCATGGATTTTGAACAAAGCCAGGGCCGGGATACTACCGTGCTGAAGGCTTTGTATGATGATATGCGCGCTTTCTTTAAAACCAAGCAGCCCAACCAAACCGACCCCAAACCGGTGCAAACCATTAAAGGGCTGATCAGGAAAGGGGAGGCTATCGCGGGCGCCCGCTTTGCGGGTTTACCGGACGAGCGGATCCACTTCCAGGCCCTGCCTTTTTACGACAGGTTGAAGACCAGCAAACAGGTGAGCTTTGAAGACGATATTGTGCAAACCATGGATCTGCTGCGCGCCATAAAACCACACCAGGTATTTGCCGCCGGCGATTTTGCCGATCCGCATGGCACGCATAAAGTATGTTTTGATATTATTCTTGAAGCGCTAAACCGCCTGAAAGCTACTGACGAATGGGCTAAAGACTGCTGGCTGTGGTTGTACCGTGGCGCATGGCACGAGTTTGAGATACACGAGATAGAAATGGCCGTGCCGCTCTCGCCCGAAGAAGTGAAACGTAAACGAGAAGCTATTTTCAAGCATCAGTCGCAAAAAGATGTACCCGTATTTCCCGGCGATGATGCCCGCGAGTTTTGGGTAAGGGCCGAGCACCGCACCGGCGAAACTGCCCGCGCTTATGATGAACTGGGCCTGGCTAATTACGAAGCGATAGAAGCTTTCAAAAGATGGATCTTTTAATTTAAAAAACAACGCAATATGGTATCTCAAACCACTCCTTCTGCCACCACAAGCCAACAAAAGGCTGGCATCCCTCCGATACTGATCATCGGTGTATTGTTCTTCATTTTCGGTTTTGTAACCTGGCTCAATTCGGTATTGATACCGTATCTGAAAATGGCCTGCGAGTTAAACAACCTCGAATCGTACCTGGTTGCCGGGGCTTTTTACATCTCGTATTTTGTAATGGCCATACCATCGGGCGCGCTGCTTAAATATACCGGCTTTAAAAAAGGGATGGCCCTGGGCTTGCTGGTAATGGCGGTTGGTGCACTGGTATTTATCCCGGCTGCTAACACGCGCGTGTATTCGCTGTTCCTGCTGGGTTTGTTTATACAAGGCACAGGTTTAGCCTTATTGCAAACGGCATCCAATCCATACATTACCGTCTTGGGTCCTGCAGAGAGCGCTGCCCGCAGGATAAGTATCATGGGTATTTGTAATAAAGTAGCCGGGGCTATCGCGCCATTAGTACTGGGAGCAATCACCTTAAAAGGTGCCGATGAATTAAAAGCAAAACTATTAACCATGACCGCTACCCAGCGTGCAGAGGCCCTGAGCGAACTTTCATCAAGGGTGATCATGCCTTATGTCATCATGATCGTTGTATTACTGATATTGACGGTATGGGTTTACCGCTCGCCGCTGCCCGAGATTGATACCGAGCATGAAGACGAGGCCCTGTTGGCGGCTAACAGCAATAAGCGAAGCGTATTTCAGTTTCCGCACCTGTTGCTTGGTGTATTAGCTTTGTTCCTGTATGTAGGGGTAGAGGTAATGGCTGGTGATACCATCATTAGTTATGGCGTTTCGCAGGGTATCAGTTTAGCAACTGCCCGGTTTTTCTCTACCATTACCCTTTCCTGTATGATCGTGGGTTACCTGGTAGGTATTGTATGCATCCCCCGCTATTTTACGCAGGACAAAGCCTTATGTTTTTCGGCGATACTGGGTGTGGTGTTTGCACTGCTGGCCGTATTTACGCAGGGCATGGCATCGGTATTGTTTATCTCGCTGTTGGGGCTGGCCAACTCGCTAATGTGGCCCGCATTGTGGCCCCTGGCCTTAAATGGTTTGGGCCGTTTTACAAAAATTGGCTCATCGTTGCTGATCATGGGGATTGCAGGTGGCGCCATATTACCCCTTATCTACGGCGCACTGGCCGATGCTTACGATACCCGGAGCGCTTATTTAATTATGGTGCCTGCCTATTTATTTATCGGGTACTATGCAGCATTTGGATACAAAATAGGGAAGCGAACTACAGGTTTATATAAAGCATAACACATTACATACATGAAAAAGAAGATATTGGTTACCGGCGGTACGGGTTATATTGGTTCGCACACGGTGGTCGAGCTGATCAATGCCGGTTACCACCCGGTTATTATCGATAACCTGTCTAACTCAGACATAAAGGTGCTGGAGCAGATCAGGCAGATCACTGGGGTAACGCCCGAGTTTTATGAAATTGACCTGTGCGATAAGTTAAGGTTTAACGCTTTTATGGAGCATCAGCAGGATATTGCCGGGGTGATCCATTTCGCCGCGTTTAAAGCCGTGGGCGAATCGGTTGAGCAACCCTTAAAGTATTACGATAATAATTTCGGTTCGCTGATCAATGTGCTGCAATGTTTTGCGCAACGGCAGGTGGCTTTTGTTTTTTCGTCAAGCTGTACGGTTTACGGTCAGCCCGATGTGTTACCGGTTTCTGAAGATGCACCCATAAAGAAGGCGGAATCGCCTTATGGTAATACCAAGCAGGTGGCCGAGGAAATATTGAAGGATGTGGCCCGGACTGCCGATAATTACCAGATCGTTTCGCTGCGATACTTCAACCCGGTTGGTGCGCATGCCTCGGCGCTGATCGGTGAGTTGCCGCGAGGGGTTCCCCAAAACCTGGTGCCCTTTATCACCCAAAGTGCAAGTGGCAAAAGAGGCCCGCTTACCGTTTTCGGCCGGGATTATAATACGCCTGATGGCAGTTGCATCCGCGATTTTATCCATGTGGTAGATTTAGCTAAGGCGCATGTTGCCGCACTGAAATACCTGGAAGAGCAAAAGGAGGTAAAATACGATGTGTTTAACATCGGTACTGGTAATGGCTATTCAGTGTTGGAGGCTATTAACGCGTTTAATAAAACCACAGGCGAAAAACTGATCTTCAAAACCGGCGAGAGAAGGGCTGGCGATATAGAAAAGGTTTGGGGCGATGTAAGCAAGGCTGCCCGTTTGCTTAGCTGGAAGGCAACATTGGGGATAGATGAAATGATGCGATCTGCCTGGGCATGGGAAAAATACCTGAAAGCTACCGAATTGCAGGACGCGTAATTGCGATAAACAAAGTAAATTTATAAAAAACTGTAATAGAACATCATACAGATGAACAGATCAAATAACTTAATTATTCCATTTATGGCCTACAAGCCACAGGCCGATACGATCTCAGGTATTGGCGCCCGGTTGGATAATTTTACTAAACAATCATTGTCGCATCTGCTTTGGCTGGATGTACAGCCGAAGCCGGTAGTCAGCTTTGCAATTGGGCACAGCCGGGATATGCTCTTTTTGAAATATTACGTCAGGGAGAGGGATATTGCAGCGGTTCATCGAAATATTAATGATCCGGTGTATAAAGATAGTTGCGTTGAGTGTTTTATCGCGTTTGAACATGACCTGAACTATTATAACCTGGAGTTTAATTGTGCCGGTACCGTTTTGGGAGAATATGGTTGCGGCAAAACCAACAGGAAGTTTCTAAACCGTCAACTGCTCGGGCTGATCCGTACTGAAACCTCGGTAAAGTTTAACCAGCAGGATCAGCTATTTGAATGGGAGCTAACCATAGCTATCCCGACAGCAGTTTTCGAGTTTCATCAAATTGAGGGTTTTGGGGGGATGACCTGTCGCCTTAATTTTTTTAAATGCGGCGATGACCTGCCAGTTCCGCATTACCTGGCCTGGAACGCGGTGCATGCTACTAATCCCGATTTTCACCGTCCGGAATATTTTGGAACCGGCGTATTCGAGCGTTTTGAAATACCTGTCGAACTGTAAGAACGTATTGATGCCGGTGTTGCTCAAGCAATATCATTTTTCGGGCGAAAACGCAACCAAATCAAACGTTTGCGCAATCTTAGGGACTGATATTTTCTTCTCAGGATTTAAAGTGTATGTACATTCGAACGACAATAATAAGCCACATTTTAAGCCTATCGTAAAAAGCAGGTAGCTGTAATGCCGCCACCGAAATTTAGATACATGAAAAACAATATATCAACCGGAAACCGGAGAAATTTCCTTAAAACAGGATTGACAATAGGGGGCATCTCTCTATTAAATCCGGTAATAGCCACCGCAAGTCCAACCGTGGCTGATGATAAAGCCCTTGAGATTGCTGCCGGGCCCTATCTGCAAACCGATTTTAATAATGAAATGTCGGTTTTATGGATAACTACTAAAAACTGTAATAGCTGGGTAGAGTACGGCGAATCGCAAAACAACCTGGATAAAAAGGCTTATGGTGATGGAAAATTAGGATTAAAGCCGGCGGAGCGCTTAAATTGTATCCGGTTAAAAGATCTGAAACCAAATTGTACGTATTATTATAAAATAGTTTCGAAGGAAATAACAGATTTTCAGCCATATAAAGTTACTTATGGGAAAACGGTTTCAGGCGCGGTAGAATCATTTGTAAACCCTGATCTGAAGAAAAACGAGATCTCCTTTGTAATGCTGAATGATATTCACGACAGGCCAAACTCCATCCCTGATCTTTTAAAGCTGGATAAGGGGAATCAACGTGATTTTGTTTTCTTTAATGGTGATGTTTTTGATTATCAAACAGATGAACAGCAAATTATAAACCACATGCTAAAGCCATGTGTAGATCTTTTTGCTAAAACAACGCCGTTTGTATACGTGAGGGGTAACCATGAGACCCGGGGTAAATTCGCCAGGAATTTAGCCGACTATTTTGACAATGTGGCTAACGCGGCATTTACCTTAGGCCCGGTACGCTTTGTGATACTGGATACCGGAGAAGATAAAGAAGACACGCACCCGGTATATGCCGACCTGGTTGATTTTGACCGCTACCGGGAAGAACAGGCAGCCTGGCTTGAACAGGAAGTTAACCGCAAAGAGTTTAAAAAAGCGGCTTTCCGTGTGGTATTAATGCATATTCCGCCCCGTTATTCGGGCGATGCGCATGGGCCTGTTCACTGCACTAAAGTTTTTGAACCCATTATGAACCGCGCTAAAGTAGATATTGTTTTGAGCGGGCATACGCATACCTATAAGGTGCATGCGCCGGCCAGCGGCTTAAACAGCTATCCCATTATTATTGGCGGCGGGCCTCAAACGGGCACCCGGACGATAACAAAAGTAGTTGCCAATAAAGAGCAGCTAAAAGTAAGCATGTTAAATGATTCGGGCGCGGAAGTGGGGAGTTATACGCTAACCAAAAGATAGATCTGGCTGAACCAGGAAACAGCAAACACATATTAAAAACCAATCCTAAATAGAAGATACAACTAATGGAACGTAGAGAATTTATTAAAAATACCGCCATAGCCGCGGCAGGGCTTACCATTTTGCCGGGGGGCACCCTGTTTGCCAAAAGCGATAACACAAAAGTGCGACTTGGTTATATTGGCGTTGGTGCCAGGGGCATGAGCCATATCTCGGAAGCTACGCTTAGGGATGATGTGGAAATTGTTGCCATTTGCGATACGCAGGAACACTCGCTCAATACTTGCCGCAAGTTTATTGCAAAAGCCGGCAAACCGGCACCGGTTGAGTATACCGGCGGGGTAGACGCTTATAAGAAATTGCTTGAACGTAAAGATATCGACGCCGTTATTATCGCAACACCCTGGCAGTTTCATAAAGACCAGGCCATTGATGCTATGCACGCGGGTAAATATGTTGGCTGTGAGGTAATCGCCGGCCTTACCGTGCAAGACCACTGGGATATTGTAAACACATCAGAAAAAACAGGGATCCCTTACATGACACTGGAGAATGTATGCTACCGCAGGGATGTAATGGCTGCGCTGAATATGGTGAGGCAGGGCGTTTTTGGCGAAATAGTGCACCTTGAAGGCGGCTATCAACACAATTTAAGGAATGTACTGTTCAATGATGGTAAAAACTATTATGGCGGAGGTGTAGAATACGGGCCAAAGGCATTAAGCGAGGCGCAATGGCGCACACAGTTTAATATTGACAGGGATGGCGATCTGTATCCTACCCATGGCGCCGGGCCAATTATGCAATATGCCAATATTAACAGGGGCAACCGTTTTGTAAACCTTGTGTCTTTCAGTTCTAAGGCAAGGGGCCTGGCTGCTTATGTGGAAGACCTGGCTCCCGGGCACCCGAATGCGAAATTGAACTATAAGAATGGCGATGTTACCACAACGATGATCAACTGTGCAAATGGTGAAACGGTGATGCTTAGCCATGATACCCATCTGCCAAGGCCGTATTCAATTGGTTTCAGGGTACAGGGTACCAACGGCATCTGGATGGATGTAAATAAATCGATCTATATTGAAAAGAAATCCAAAGGGAACGATCAATGGGAATCGGTTAATGAATGGTTCCAGAAATACGATCACCCGCTTTGGAAAAAATACGAAAAAGAAGCCGTAGGAGCCGGGCATGGCGGTATGGACTGGTTTGTATTTAACGGTTTTATCCAGGCGGTAAAGTACAAAAAACAAACCCCGATAGATGTATACGATTCGGTAACGATGAGTGTGATCGCGCCGCTTTCCACCCAATCGCTTAAAGAAGGAAATATGCCGCAAAAATTTCCCGATTTTACAAAGGGCAAATGGAAGGAGCGGAAAAATACTTTTGCCCTGGATGATAGCGGTTTTTAAGCCGTCGACACAATTATAAATTTTGAAATAATATAAGTAAATCAATGATAGAGCAAGTATTGGCTGGGTTTGGGCTGGATGGGAAAGTTGCTGAATATAAAAAGATCGGTAACGGGCTGATCAATAATACCTGGAAGGTTTCAGGGAGCGGGGGCGAATACATTCTTCAAAAAGTAAATACGAATGTGTTTTCCGAGCCAAAGGAGATCTCTGCAAACATGGTGATGATCAAAGAATATCTGGATAAGGTAGCGCCGGGATATTTCTTTGTGGGGCCGCTTACCACCAAAAGCGGCGAGCACGTGTTTGAGACCGAAAATGGGGTATACAGGCTTTTCCCTTATGTGCCCGATTCTACCACCATTGATGAAGTACGGCACGCCGGGCAAGCCTACCATGCCGCTAAGCAGTTTGGTAAATTTACCAGGATGCTGGCCGGTTACGATCCCTTAAAATTAAATGTACCCATACGCGATTTTCATAACCTTCCGTTTCGGTTGGAGCAATACCAACAGGCATTGACCGGCGCGGGTAAAGACAGGCTGGAAAGGGCGCAATGGGCGATTGAAGAAATAAAAAGGCACGTTTATATTGTTGATGACTTTAAAGTGATCATCCAGCAGCAAAAACTGAACCTGCGCGTAATTCATCACGATACGAAGATCAGCAACGTGCTGTTAAATGCCACAAACGGCGATGGCATTTGTGTAATTGACCTGGATACGGTGATGCCGGGCTATTTTATAAGCGATGTTGGCGATATGATGCGTACCTATCTTTCGCCTGCAAACGAAGAAGAAACCAAATTCCAAAACATAAGCGTTCGCCTGGATGTGTTTGAGGCAATCCACAAAGGCTATATGGAGGAGATGGATGAAGTGCTGAACGATTCTGAAAAAGAGCTGTTTATTTATAGCGGTAAGTTTATGATCTTTATGCAGGCCCTGCGTTTCCTTACCGATTTTTTAAATGGCGATATCTACTACCGTGTTTCAGGTCCTGATCATAATTTAAACCGTGCGGTAAACCAGATCGTGCTGCTCAATAGATACATTGAAAGCGAAGAGGCATTTCAGAGCATTGTAAATAGCTGGAGATACCAGGATAGCTGATCAACCACAATGCCGTTCGGATATAGCGAGAAAGAATCATCTGACTGAAATTTATGCGCCCCGTCTTAACCTACAACATTGTAAGGAATAAGGCGGGGCATTTTTGTGCGATTGATTTGTTATGATTGATAAGTCTATTGTACATGTTGTTTAAAATCAATGAATTGTGTTGCTTGCGCGGCCGGTGGCCATCTTCAGTTCATATCCTATCTTATTCACAATAGCTCAATATAATCATAATCATTTCTTAACAAACGTTTGCGTAAACATTTGTGGTTTTACAACTTAAAGGGAATACCGGTTTCCCGATCAATAACTGTTTGAATTACAGTAAATAACTCTGTATAGTGAAATAGCGATAAAATACTTGCAATTACTTTCGTTTTGCCCTCAAAATAAGCCTTTCTCACCTCGTTGAGATAAATCCGAAACAGCTTTCTTTCAATATGATACACCTGTAGGTGCAGGTGGGTTTAATTTGTGCGCAAACGTTTGCGCAGCGTAAAATTAAAATGTGATTGTCGTTTGAATGTAATTTCGACTTGCCGGTTTTTAGTTCCGCTTGCACGTGATAAGGACACTAAAGATCAGCAGCCAATTAAAAACAGTAAAACCAAAACAATCAAATATGACGAAACTAATTACCCAACTATTTGCCGTTACTAATGCCTAATCGCCATTAAAAACCAACCCCATTTCTAAACCAACAGCTATTAACCAATTCAACTTAATGCAATAAAAATGGATAAAAAAAGTCCTGCCATTTTTTGTTTCCTGGTGCTTTTTGCGCTTGCTGCCAAAGCAGACCGCATTAATTATACAGGCTCAAAAACTGCGCTGAATATAAACCATTTGATGTTTCAGCAGCACACAGCAAAAGCTGATACATCTACTACCGATTCCATTGGCCGCGGTATCCGCGCCCGTGCCCGTTTTAAGGGGAACCGCGATTCTATCAAGGTTTCTGCTTCAAGAAACATCCCCAATTTGTCCTTGCAACAAATGTTAAAAGGGAATGTTTCGGGCTTGTACGTGCAGGAAACAACCGGCGAACCCGGAAGCGAACAAAGCATGATGATCCAGGGCGCGTCGGCCCCTATCTTTACCAAAAAAGATATTTACGGCCAGCAGCCGGCGGTGTATGTTAACGGCGTGTACCTGGTACAGGAGCACCCTTTTGCATACGATGTGCAGAAATACGATTACAACCGCATCGGCCCGGCCACCAATTTGCTGGCCAATATCGATATCGATAACATCGCTTCGATAGAGGTGATCAAAGATCCGGTATCCCTGGCTAAGCTTGGGCCCAACGCGGTAAACGGCGCCATTTGGATCACTACCAAAGCTGCGAAAAGCGGCTTGAGGGAGATCAGTTTCAATTCGTATTACGGCATGGTGCAGGCCAGCAGCGTGAGCACGGTGAACGGTGTGTTCGAAAATCAGTTCCGCAAACCGTTCTATCAAAAATATGCCAGCCAGGCAAATCTGAATAACTACGCCTCATACCTGCGCGATTCTACCAACCTGGATTATTTCGGAAAATCTAACTGGAATGATCTTTACTATCAAAACGCGCCAATTTTTTCTGCAAACCTGGGTATAACAGGCGGTACCGAAAAAGCTAACTTCCGTTTTTTTGGCTCGGGAACAAAGAATGCCGGCAATGCCGATAACACTGCTTTAACCAAATACAACGCGTTCTTCAACATCAACATGACGCCGTTTAGCTGGCTAACCGTATCAAGCTTCTTAAACGCGTCGAGAATGGACAGGGACAGAAACAAAAGCCTGAGAGACAGGTATGCAGAAGTAAGGTACCTGCCCGATTTTGTGAACCCGCTTTCCCCTAATAAAGACAACTACCAGCTGTTTTTGAATGAGTACCGTAAGGTGGTAGACGAGAACCGGAACAACCTGGTAAACGGTTCGCTATCCTTAAACTTTAAATTAACGCCCAAAATAAACTTCAACACGGCCCTGGTATTCGATTACAACGAGGGTATCCGGAACGCATTCTTCCCGACTACGCTGATGGATGGGATCAACTATGTTTCGGGTTATTTCGGGTATAACCAGCGTTTCGGTTTAAACAACCAGTTAAACTACGCGTACGAATTGAACAAGGACAACACGTTTGACTTTGAACTTGGCCAGGCCATACAGGGCGATACCTACAAGTACAACTACGCGAGAGGTTATGATGGTAACAGCGATTTTATCAAGATCAACGTAGTTGAAGGTAATTCGAGCAACAGCAATTACCTGAATGCTATCAATAACTTTTACTTGTTCAGGTATACAGACCGGACAAAAAGCGGCCTGATATCATTTTATGGCTCGGCCAAATACAGGTACAAAAACTTATTAAGCCTGGGCGCGGTGCTAAGAAGAGACGGCTCTTCTACCGGCCAGCCAGACAACAGGTGGGTAACCACTCCGGCCTTCAGCGCCGATTGGAATTTGAAGAACCAATATCTATCAAACAATAAATTCTTTAACCAATTAACCGTCGGCGCATCATGGTCGAGGGTGGTTAAACCATTTATGGAAGACCGGTTTTCAGCTGGCCCGCAATACCGGTCGGAATATGGCTGGTACGAAGAACCGACCATCCCGACCTTTGGCGGCTTCCAGGGCATTACACGGCCATACAACTCGGGCTGGGTTGGTTATGGCGTAACCCTGCCTTATGCCGACAGGATAAATATCAACGCGTCGTCTACCATGTTCAACAACAGATTGAGCGCATCCTTAACTCTGTACAGCCGCAGCGATAAAAATCAATTGTTGAACATCCCCGTTTCTGGCGAGAATGGCTATTCCAGCATCTACAAAAACGGGATGGAAATTAACAATACCGGTGCCGACCTCACAATTTCAGGCGTGATCATACCATCCGGAAGATCATTCGGTTGGACATCAAGCCTGAATCTGAACCATAACAAAAATAAGCTGAAGGCTCTGCCTGATGGCTTAAACGAATTAGTGATAGGCGATGACAAACTGAAGGTAGGCCAATCGTCGGGAAGTTACTGGTTGTATACCAACAATGGCATTTACAATACCGATGCCGAGGTGCCGACCGACCCTAAGACAGGTCAAAAAATGTCTTTCAACGGTTTAACCTTAAAAGCCGGCGACCCGAAATGGGTTGATTATAACGGCGATTACAACATTACCGATGCCGACAAACAGTTTAAAGACGACAGGTTGCCAAAAGTAGTTGGCGGCTGGATGAACGAGTTTAAATACGGAAACCTTGAACTGAACTTCCACCTGTTTTTTGCCCTTGGCCAAAAAGCTATCAATCAATTTGATGCTAACCGCTATGATTTTGCCAACCGCGAATCTGCGAATGACATCAATTCAATTAAAGAGGTTACCACCTGGCAAACTTCAAGCAACCTGAAAAGCTACCCGATCTATAACCCATGGAGCAATGTGATCCCCTACCGTGTAGATCAGGACCTGTTTTTAGAGAACGCTTCTTACATGAAATTACGGTCGGTAACTATCGGTTACGATCTGTCGAAGGCGAAATTCATCAGCAAAGCCAAATTGGGTTTCCGCAGGGCGTACCTGTACCTCACCGGCAGCAATTTATTAACCATCACCAAGTTTTCGGGAACCGATCCGGAGCTGATCAATTACACGGGCTACTACGATGGTACCAGCTTGCCAATTGCCCGCACCTATACCGTTGGTTTAAAATTAGATCTATAGGAGGCGAAAACGATGACAAAGAACAATCATATGAAATTCAACAAGTTTTTGCTGTTGCTGCTAACAGTTGTATTCACCACAATAAATTTTTCCTGTAAAAAAATATTAGATGTACAGCCAAACAGCGCTGCAGCCGAACAAAACAATTGGAAAAACTACGAAGACGCGAAAGGTAGCCTGATAGGTATTTATACCCTGATGCGCACCGCCATGGTGGCCGATAACACGCATTGGCTAATGGGCGACCTGAGGCAGGGGGATTTTACATCAACCAACCGCTCGGACCTGAAAGCGATCATCGACGGGCAGTTAAACGCGTCGTACCCGGTAATTGAACGGGTAAGCAACTGGAAACGCTTTTATGCTGTAATTAATGCCGCGAGTTTGTTTATAGAACGCTCGAGGGAAATTGTAGCGAACGACCCGCGATATACCCCTGTTAACAACCAGGTTGACGTGGCCCAGGCCAGGGCGCTAAGGGCTTTCGCCTATTTTTATATGGTGCGCATCTGGGGTGATGTACCGCTGTTGACCACCTCGCACGATGGTGAGTTTGACGCGCACCTGCGCACGCCAAAAGACAAAGTTTTAGCATTCGCCACCTCCGAATTATTATTGGCCATTAAGGTATTGCCTTTCAGGTATGGCGGCACCGACCCTATATTGCCGGGTTTATACTACGGTAACGGCTGGGCTACCTGGAACGGGGTATTGTTTACCAAACTTTCTGCCTACGCTATCCTGGCCCACATAGCGGCCTGGCAAAGTAACTACCTTGATTGTGAGGTTTACACCAAATACTTCATGGATAATATTACCAGCTTAAACGGAGATGGTAGCTTTGGTGTAAAATACATCAGCGTAGATGAATTAACCGAAGACGTAAACGCTTATAGCCCCTTTGCTTTTAAACGCGCTGTACAAATAGTTGGCTTCGGGTTTGAATATGGCAACGGCGAGGCTACGGCAAACGGCCACATAGAGCAATTAACACTGGCAGCACCTTTAATTTTAAAAGCCAACCCGGAGATATATGTTCCCAAAGATACTATCCGGAAATCGTTCACCGATCTGAATGACCTGCGTTTCAGCATCGATCCATTAACCAAGCTGTATCGTAAAAACTATTTCACCAACTACAGTTCAGAGCAACCCATCTTTAGTAAGATCAAGTGTATTACCGATGCGCAAACCAGTGGCAATTTCGCCTTGTTTACTTCGGCCGTACTGTTTACCAGGTATGAAGAAGTAACCCTGCTGCGTGCCGAAGCGCTGGCCGTGTTAGGGCAAAGGGACGAAGCGATAGCTACACTTAACCGGGCCTCAAGTTTGCGTGGTATCACCCCATTCCAGTCTACTTCATCGGCCGATGTGATCAACGCCATTTTTGCTGAACGCCGGAGAGAATTGATGGGCGAGGGATGGAGATGGTATGACCTGGTAAGACTTAACCGTATCAAGAAGAATAACCCTGCTTTTAATGCCCTGCTAAGCAACGATGGCATTTACTGGCCGGTGTCTAAAGATATCCTGAGCGCGGATCCATCCATCAAACAAAATCCATACTGGAATTAATTACCGGCAATTTTTTAAACGATAACATGATGAGAAATAAAAATATAAAGCGCTTTTCGAAATGGTCGGCCCTGGTGTTGATCATCCTTTCGGTAGCTACCGCTTGCAAAAAGGACTCCATCTATTACGACTACGAAAATAAGGTGAAGGAATTTGACGGCACCGCGCTACAATATCTCCAGGCGCAAAAAGGCACATTCGACTCCTTACTGGTTGTATTGGACAGGCTGCCGGCCCTGAAGGATTCGCTGAGCACCAAAAATATAACCCTGTTCGCGCCAACCAACCAAAGTTTCCAGGCGGCTATCAAAAACCTGAACATCGAGCGTAAGGCGCAGGGTAAACAGGTAATGTACCTGAAGGATTGCGACCTGAATGAACTGGACGTGCTGACAACAAGGTACATCTTAAGGGATATCAGGACAACCGACAGTTACGCGCCATTTGCCGACGGGTTGAATATCAATAGCATTAAATATGCCTATCCCATGCACGTGCAGTACAATAAGCTAAACGCCTCGGGCTTTGTAGGCGGCGGGCCGCAGGCTGTTATTTTCAGCGATCCCAAAGGGTCGATTTTCGAGAAGTACTGGGAGAACGCCAATACCAATGCCGTGAATATCAAAACAAAAAACGCCATTGTAAATATCCTGGCGCCCCTGCACGATTACGGCTTTAATGAATTTGTGGTTAGGGTAAATAAATAACATTGAAAGCAATGAGCAATAACAAAATTTTATCAATTCTTACTTTGGCGGTGTTAAGCATTTCCGTATTAACAGCCTGCAAAAAGAATATACCCGATGTGCGCTTATCGTTAAGTAACGATGCACAGTTCAGCGTTAAGATCTATCAGCCGGTATTAGGCCGCAACACTTTGTTTACCGATAATTTCAGCGCCGGAACATCATCCATCCCGCTGGATTTTAAGATCGTAAACATGCGCCGTTTTACAGGCGAACCCGCTCCGGAGTTAACGGATTATTTCCCGGTGCAGGTTTGGAAAACCGCTTATGATGGTACCGAAAAATCTCTCGCGGAAATTGAAGCGAAGCGCACCATCGAAAATCACCAGTTGTTCGAGATCCGCGAGCACTCCGGTCAGTTTGTAATGTGGGCCAAAGCAAATTCAAGCTTTGTAAAGGCGCAGCCAGATTCGGGTTATGTGTTTGATGTAGAAGTTTCCAACTCAGGCGGCCGCCGTTATTTTAAAGATTTCAGGCTGCGTCCATTCAAAGAACGCGCTTTCGAACCATCAACCATCAATGCGGCAACCGGTCAATCTACAGCTTTGGGCATTACCCCAACTATCAGCAATATCAGGGGCGAGCGCACGGGCAGGTTTTTATCGGGCCAGTCAGATGTCATCGCCTTGTTCAATAAAAAGAGCGATACGGGCAATTCCCTCACCTTCAAATTTGTCGATACGCTTTTTAACCCTATCGATCCCAACAAGTTTAACACCACACAGTGGGGGGGCTTAGTGCATGGCTTCGATATGGTAAAGGATGCTGAAAAAGTAACCTACAAAGTTGCTTACCCTATCCCGCTGGTTGCTTACCCAACGCCATATACCACAGGCACCGGGCAACAGGCCAGGTCCACATTCAGGTACGAGCGCCAGGGTTTCGGCAATGTGAAGGAGGTGGCGCTGCTAAGTTTAGACTATGCCATTTTCGAAAAAGGGGATTGGGAGATCACCTTCTGGTTCAGAACCGAGCGACCCAAATTCACCAATGATTAATCAAGACAACGAACCTAATCTATATAGCATGAGATATTTTTATATAATAGCTTTTTTGTGTCTGTTCCTGGGTATCGGGCAGAGCTTAAAAGCACAGCAAAAGAAAACGGTTACCGGTACCGTTTCCGACAATGTGGGAGGGTTACCGAGCGTAAATATTTATAACAACAGGGTGGCTATCGGCACCACAAACGCCGATGGTTCTTTTACCGTATCGGTACCTGATGACGCCGTACTGGAATTCACCTTTATCGGCTACAAATCGGTGAAGATGAGCGTGGCCGGGAAAACAAAATTAACGGTTAAGATGGTAAAGGACGATAGCCAACTGAAAGAGGTTACCGTTCAGGGTTACGTTAGTAAATCTAAGGAAGTATCGGTAGGATCAAGCGTTAAGATATCAGGTAAAGATCTGCAGGCCGTTCCTGTGGCAAGTATTACCGATATGTTGCAGGGTAAGGTAGCCGGCTTGAATATCCAGCAAAATACCGGCTCGCCGGGTATGCGCGGTTCAATAAGTATCCGTGGTTTATCAAATATCAACGTAAGCGGCTCCGGCGGCTCGGCATATTTGCAGCCCGCTGCCCCCCTGTTTGTGGTAGATGGTGTACCAATTGATGATAACAGCAACTTTCAATACGGTTTCCAGTCTGCCGGTCCGGGGATCAGCCCAATTTCATTAATTCCGCAGCAGGATGTGGAAAGCATCGAGGTATTAAAGGATGCTTCTGCTACCGCCTTGTATGGTTCGAGAGGTGCCTACGGTGTTATTTTGATCACCACTAAAAGGGGGAATTCAAAAGTACCGGTGATCAGGTACAATACGCAATTCTTCTTTAGCGCGCCGCCAAAGCTTCGCCAGGTAATTGGCGGTAAAGCCGAACGCGACCTGCGCATTCAGCAGATCCTGAAAAGCGATACCAGTTATTACCGCGCCTTAGGGCTGTTAAGCGCTACCGAGTACGTGGCCGACAGCTTGAACGCCTATTATAACAATTCAACAAACTGGCAATCTTACTTTTATCGGTCTACCTACAACCAAAATCATAACCTGAGTATCGACGGTGGCGACCAGGCATTCAACTATAAGGTAAACTTTGGTTACTTCGATCAGAAGGGTATCCAGGAAAATACCGGTTTCACCCGCTCTAATTTGAGGATGAACATGCAGTACATGCCAAGTTCTAAATTCAAATTATACACCACCATTAACGGTACACTGGGCAAAAATCAGAAAGGTAGCGGTAACGGATTGTTAAACACCGGGGTTGCTACGGGAGGACAGGCATCCACCTTGCTACCGTCGCCTTCCTTGTTCTCCTCGGTGAATAGTGTACTGGGAGCGGTAACAACGGATAACGACAATAAAACCACCGAACTGAATACCACCACAGAATTAAAGTACGAATTTGTAAAAGGGCTTAGCCTTACTTCAAACTTCAATTATACATTTAATACCGGTGTCGAGGATAACTTTTTACCGTCAACTATCAACGGTAACGCGGCATCGCTGTATACCTTTAATAGTGTAAAGAACGATATATATAACCGGAACCTGCTGGCCTACTTTTTCAGCCTGAAAGATGCTAAAGGGGCCGATGCCCACAATTTTAGTGCATACGCGTTCACCGAATTGGAGTCGAGGAACTTTAAGGCCGATGTTATCCAGAATAATAAGGTAGTAAACGACTTTCTCCGTGGCCCTATTGTTGGTGTAGATAACTACCTGACATCGTTGGGCGGTACTTTAAATAACTTCGATCAGTTCAGGTCGGTAGCGTTTGCCGGTAACTTTAGCTATAACTATAAGCTGCGCTACGTGCTTGATGCTTCTTACCGTATGGACAGGAGTTCGAGCAACGGTCCTGACGCCGGTTATATCAAAAGCCCCTCCATTGGTGTGCGCTGGAATATGCAGAACGAGACCTTCACCGAAAAATGGCATAGCTGGTTCGATTACGCGTCTTTCAAACTGAGTTATGGTACGGTATTGCAGCCGCAGGGAAATATCTATGATGTTTATGGCAGATATGTAAACGGCGCTTCGTACAACGGTGCTTCAACCGTGGTGATGGACCGGAACACTTTACCAAACTCAAACCTGCAGCCAACCAAAAACACCACGTACAACAGCGCGTTTGAATTTGGTATCCTGAAAAACCGCTTGTTCGGTACATTGGAGGCTTATTACAAACAGGTTGATAACCAACTGCGGGAAAAGCCGCTATCAAACGTTAGTTCGTTCGCCAATATCAAAACCAACGAGATCAGCGTGGTAAACATCGGGTACGAAGCGACAATAAGCGCCAGGATCTTTGCCCCGTCTAAACCTTTTCAGTGGACCATCAGCGTAAACGGTGCCATTAACCGCGATTACCTGGCGCATTTGCCGGATGGTGTCAGGCAGTTTGTTTATCTCGATGACACCGGCCAATCTATCTTATATCGTTTGGGCCAAAACAGCTTAACCAACTATATCTATAATACCAAAGGCGTATATGCAACTACTGCCGAGGTGCCGGTTGATCCTTTAACAGGTTTAAGGTACCGCGCTGGTTCTAATACATCAGTTTTAAGCTACTATAAAGCTGGCGATCCCCGCTTTACCGACCTGAATGGCGATTACGTATTGGATGACCGGGACCTGGTTGCCGCGGGCAACTCGCAGCCCCGCTATAACGGCGGTGTTACTATGGATTTTCGCTACAAGAATATCAGTATGCAGGTGCAGGGTAACTACGTTTTCGGCAGGGATGTGCTGAACAACTCGCTGGCCTCGCAGTTTGCGGCATTTAGCAACCCGCTGGCCATACAGGGTTCATACCGTGTTAACCCGATGGGGGTAGTGCCGCTTACGGCTTATGATATCTGGACCACACCTGGGCAGGTAGCAAAATACCCTAACCCGTACGATTACCTGAGGGCATCTATTATCAACCCTTTCCGTACCAACCAAACCTTGTTCCAGGAAGACGGCTCTTATTTTAAACTGGGTTATATCTCGGTGGGATACACCCTTAACCAAAAATTTACCGCCAGGTACGGCATGAACCGTGTGGTAATTGGCGGTACCGCAAGCAACGTTTTCATGATCACTAACTATTCGGGTACCAGTCCGGAGAGTGTGAGTGACCTGGGACGCGACAGCGGGGCCATCTATCCGAACCCACGCACCTACACCCTTAGCTTAAACATTGAATTTTAAGTTTATGACGATGAGAAAATATACTTATATATTTATGCTGACAGCAGTAATCGCTACGCTTGTTAGCTGCAAAAAGTTTTTAAATATTGTGCCGGTAGATAACCTGTCGGGCAACAATTTTTGGCAAACCAAAGCCGATGTAGAAGGCTTTACCAACGGTTTGTACAGCACTTTCAGGGCAAAAGTTGGCCAGGGAAGCTGTTTTGCGGAAGTTCCCGATATGCGTTGCGCCCCATTGGTGAACGTGAGCGCGGGTAGCTTTTTACCATTGTTAACTGCCAATAACCTGAAGGCCCTGCAGGCCAACTCGGCATGGACATCAACCTTTGTGCTGCAAACCAATACCCGTTGGAAAGAATTTTTTGACGTGGTTGCCGCGGCCAATATTTTGTACGCCAAAATAGATGAAGTGCCTGCGGGCGCCCTTTCTGAAAGCGAGCGCAGGCAGTACAAAGCCGAAGCCGTGTTTATGCGCAACATTTCTTACTTCATGATGGTGAGGTTGTTTGGCGATGTGCCTTACTACACCAAGCCCTTTAGCGAAGACAAATTGCCGCGCACACCGATGGTAACCGTTCTGAAGAATTGCATCGCGGATATGCAGGAAGTAAAAAACGATCTGCCCTGGACATATTCAGACCCATCCAAAGTGGGCGTAAGGGCCATGCGTGGCAGCGCCATTGCTTTATTAATGCACATGAACATGTGGGCGGCCGGATTTGACCCAGCCGATGCTAACAAAGCAGGGTACTACGACGCGGTGATCAACCTGGGCAAAGAATTGGAAACATCTACCGACTACCGCTTATTGCCTTATGATAACGACCAGTATAAGCTGATTTTTAAAGGTCGTACAAAAGAGAGCCTGTTCGAGGTTTTCCAAAACTCTAACAATGGCGAGAAGTTGTCGGCTTTGTCAAATTTGGGGTACCTTTTAAGCCATTATCCATTAAAAGGAACGGTAAATACTACCGCCAGTTTAGCCTATTACGAAAAAGAATGGATGGATAAGGTTTACAGTGATGGTACACCCGACGGACGCAAAGATGCCTGGTTTGAAAACCGTACATCGAACAGTGGCAACTACCAGTTTAAAAAATTTGCCAACGTTTATGCCGATGGTCTGAATATCTTAAATGATGACGACATTATCATCTTCCGCCTGTCCGACGCGTATTTATTAGCTGCCGAGGCCAATGCTGACCGCGACGCCGATGCCGAAGCGAAACGCTACCTGAACCTGGTAAGGGCACGCGCAGGTGCCGCGGCCATCAATTCTACAGGAGATGTTTTGAAAGATGATATCTATTACGAACGTGTAAGGGAACTCATGGGCGAGGGGCACTACTATTACGATCTGGTGCGGACCAAAAGGGTAACTGACAGCAAGTATTGCAAATATCCCATCTCGGTAACCGATTTTAATGCCGGTGCCTGGACATGGCCAATTGATGCCAGCGCGTTGACAAACAACCCCAACATGACATTAAATAACTTTTGGAGATAACCTATTAACCAAACTGTGATGTATAAAATAATTTTAAAATCAACACTGTTCATGCTGCTCGGGCTTAGTTTACTCAGTTCGTGCAAAAGGGACGAATACTTTCAGGATACCGGGAAGGCAGATCCAAACTTCAACGGCACTATCCTGGCCTACCTTAAATCGAAGCCGGTTAACTTTGATACTTTGACACGGGTGATCAATATTGCCGGGATGAATGATGTTTTCGACAAGGAACAGATCACCTTCTTCGCGCCGACAAGTTCAACCATTTATAAAAGTATAAAGGCTTTAAATGCCGATCTGCGGAAGAACGGACGCGATACAGTTTCTAAACTGGAGCAAATAAAACCCCAAACCTGGAAGGACGAACTGTCGATGTACATCTTTAAAGGGATCTATCGCCTTAAGGATTATCCGCAGCTGGATACCACCGCTTTCACCGCCTTTCCGGGCCAGGGCTACACTTCGTACGGTGGAAGGACCATGAATATCGGCGTGATCTTTAACGACGCGGTAACTCAGCGTAATTCCGATGGGAGCCCGAAAACATTTGTAAAATATGCCGGGTACCGCCAGTTGTACCTGTCGTACATCCCCGATTTTTCCACCCCGACAGCTAACCTGCTTAATATCCCGGTTTCGTCGTCGGACATCGCGCCTACCAATGGTATTGTGCATGTTCTTGCGCAAAGCGTGTTCTCGGGGACAACGCTCGTCAGCAAGCACAACTTCGGTTTTAACACACGGACATTTATTGATAAGGTAATTGCAGACGGTATTTTACCCGCAACCCCATAAATAATATTGACATGAATCATTTTATAAGCAAACAAACAATTCGCCTGGGCAAATTAGTATTGGCCCTGGCAGTGCTGGGCTTGTGTTCCTGTAAAAAAGAGATCATTGGAGAAAACCCTTACGGAGGTGGTAAACAGCCGCTTGGGGTTAAATTTGGTACAGGTTTCCCTGACCCTGAAGTTGCCGCCCCCGGTACCGAGGTGAACGTGAGCATCAGTGGATTAAAGAAATATGAGAACAAGTACAAGTTTTATGTAAACGAGGTGGAGGCTACCGTTTTAGCTTCAACCGATAGCACAGCTCGGATAAAAGTACCCAATGATGCCAGCAGCGGCGGCATGTCGGTAATTATAGACGGGCAGACCTTTTTTGGCCCGCTGTTGCGGATAGACGGAAAAGTAAGCATCGACGCGTCTTTCCAGGCTACCGTAGGTTCAAACTCCACCATATATGATATTTTAAGATTACCAACCTCAAATTATCTGCTCACAGGGGCATTTAATAATTTTGATAACCGTGCCATCACCAACCTGCCTATCGGCGGTATTGCGCAGATAAACGCGCAGGGTGTTTATGCCACTACACTCACTTTCGGTAAAGGCGCTTCTGGAACGGTATATAACGTAAACAGGTTATCCAACGGAAAGTTATTGCTTTCAGGTGCTTTCGCCAGCTTTAACTCAACCAGGGGCAAAAGGATCAATATCAACGGTATTACCACCTTAAACAGCGATGGCACCCTGGATAGTACCATTATTGACGTGATCAACCCAACACCAAACGATTTTAAGAAAAACAAGGACACTGTACCAACCTTTAACGGCGGTGTAACCGGGATGATCAGGAAATCATTTGTGTTTAACGATCGCATTTACGCTGTGGGAAGATTTGAATCTTACCTTAGAGTGTACTACGACCGGTCGACCTACGATACTAAAGTTTATGATGTAACCCGCATCAAGCAGATGGTGTGTATGAAGATGGACGGATCGATGGATTCTACCTTCCATTTCGATATGACCACGAAGCAAAGCCCCGCGGCGGGGAATGGTGAAATTACCGATGCCATTCAGCAGGCCGATGGCAAATTGATACTTGTAGGAGCCTTCTCTACTTTTAACGGTACAGCCGCGAGCCACATCGTCCGGATCAACCTGGATGGAAGCGTGGATCAAACTTTCAAGGCGGGGGCCGGCGCCGATAATAACATCAGCTCCATTACCTATAACGCTACCACCAATAAGATCTTCATCACCGGCGCTTTTACTACCTATGGCGGCAGCGCCAAAAAAGGGGTAGCGATGCTTAATGCTGATGGCAGTATCGATAATAGCTTCAATTTCGGTGCATTATCGGCCGGTGTGGCTACCTATGCCGCGCAGCTAAGCAGCGGGAAAATAATTGTAGCGGGTAATTTTAAAACCTATAATTCGGTTGTCCGTCAAGGGTTTATGATCTTAAACCCCGATGCGTCGCTGGCTGCGGGATACAATAACACCGGCCAGTTTGATGGGCAGTTGTTCGAGATGATCGAAACAACATCTTCGCTTGGCAACCCCGCGGTGATATTGGTCGGCTCTATTCAGCGCTTCGACAATAAGAAAATGGGCAACATCGTAAGGGTTGAAATTAAAAATTAACGCAAAAAAATACAGAGATGAGAGAAGTATACAATACTAAAAAAGGATTCCTTATCAATGTTATTGGTTTGGCATGCTTAACATTGACCCTGATTTTGGGTAGCTCGTGTAATAAGGATTTCCCGAGCACACTCAGGACAGAATATCCAAATGATACGGCAAGTGTGGTATTAAAGCAAAAAAAGGTGCTTTATATTATACTGGACGGCGTACGTGGGAACGCGATAAAAATATTAAATCCGCCAAACCTGGCTACTTTGGTTAAAAAAGCCATTTATACTTATGATGGCCTGACGGATTTCAATTCAACGCCGATCACCAATGCCGGGGGCTGGGCCACCGCCATGACAAGCGTAACCAGTGATCAGCATAAAATAACAACGGAAGATTTTGCGGGGAACCAGCTGGCAAATTTCCCGTCGATGTTTACTCGTTTTAAACAGGTGAACCCTGCGTTAAGGACAGCCTCGATCGCTTCAAGTAAAATTTTTAACGATTATTTGGCGACTGATGCCACCTTCAAAGCCAACTTCGAGAACGACGACGCTAAAGTGAAGGACGCGACAGTAGATGAGCTGAAAAACGCGAACGCGGGTATCGTATTGGCGCAATTCCACAGCGCCGAAACAGTAGGTGCGGCGAGTGGTTATACCGATACATCTACCCCGTATTTAAATGCGCTTACCCAGCTTGATACTTATGTAGGTAACCTGATGTCGGCCTTGTCGGCACGGGCAACTATTGCTAAGGAAGACTGGCTGGTGGTGATCGCCTCAAACAAAGGCGGTACTATCCCGGCGCAGCCGGGTGCGGGTAATTTAGGCGCCTTTGGCGACCCTGCCAAAAACAGCTTCGTGATATTTTACAACCCACGCTTTTTAACCCAGGTAGCCCCAAAACCCGATCCCGACGCGTTTCCATACTCGGGTTATGCGCCTAATTTCGTGTCTACTTTATCATCAGGGGCGGTTGCAAATCTATCGAACACCAGCGTAGGTAATTTTGGCGCCGCCGGCGACTTTACGCTGATGTTTAAACTACGCAGCGATGCCGCGGCCATTCAGCGTTACCCACACTTTTTGGGTAAAAGATCAGTTCCTTACGGTACAGCATCCACCGGCTGGAGTTTCCTGTATGGTGATGATAACTACCAACTTGACTGGGGTGGCACCCCACGCCCGGGTGGCGGCAAGGTACGCGATGGAATTTGGCATACCATTGCCATGGTAATTTCCGGAAGCGGAAGCACCAGGGTGGTTGGGTTGTTTACAGATGGCGTTAAAAATTCGAGCAGCACTATAGGTACAAAAAACGTAGATAACACTAACCCTTTAAGATTAGGTACGGAGATTGGCACCAATGCCAACACCCTGGCCAATAGCTATATCAAAGATCTGGCCATCTACAACGTCGCCTTTTCAGATGCCGATGTGATTGCCGCCATGCGTAAGGAGATATTGCCAACAAGCGCCCGGTTTTCCAACCTTATCGGCTGGTGGCCCGGTAACGAATCTACAGGTAACACAATTGCTGATAAATCGGGCAAAGGAAACAATTTTACCATCAGCGGTAACGTGAACTTTGTGCCGTTTACCGATGTATCTCCTAACATCAGTCCTGAAATTACCGCCGCGAGTTACCGCGTGGTGATCAACAGCGTAGATGTTCCTTTTGAGATCTACCAGTGGATGGGCGTAGTTGTGCCAAACAGTTGGGCGTTACAGGGCAAAACCTGGAAGCCGACCTATACAGATGTGCGCAACAATTAATTTAAAAGACAAGAAAATCGAGCATATGAATTCAAATAGATTTTTAAACTTCATTGCCATCCTATTGCTGGCAGGTGGTTTTACAGCTTGTAAAAAATACGGGATCGCGGTGCCCGACGGTTACGAGGATGCCTCCCAAAATCAAAAAAGCATAACTGTTGATACCAATATGGCCAATATCGACAGATCTGGCTACGCGAAGGCCCGTGTTTTTCCGGGTTTAGTAGATCAGACGGAGCCGAGGGTTACCAATCAGAAATTTACATTAGACCTAAACTTTACCGCGCAAACAGCCGATAATCTCCGGATACAGGTAGCGCCTCAGGCGCAATACAGTACCGGCTATTATGCCGCACCGGGCGAATTAATTAAACTGGTAGTGCCTGCCGGTATAAATGGGTTAAGCATGCAAATTGGCGGGCAAACCGATGACCTGACCGGGAAAGCGCCACTGTTACGCGACCCGATCATTTTTAACAGGCAGGAACTGTATCCCGGCGTAAACTACATGCGCAATATTTATGGCGGTACCATTTACATTAGCGCTTCCTTTGCCATCCCAACACCGGTTGAGTTTACTATTTCCGGAGCTGTTGTGTCGCCCGATTTTATTTTAGGTGTTGATACACACGATGCCTGGAAGGCCCGGGTTTTAGCTTCGAAAGTGCCCTGGTTAGAACTGCGCTCTAAACGGGTTGTGTTTTTAGTGCCACGCGATAAGATCGTAAGCCAGTTTAACAGCACTACCGAACCATTAACCAATATTGCTGAGCCACTATCTTTATGGAACACGGTTTTTGATGTAGACTACAACGGTTGGATGGGTTTATCAGATAATGCCGCGGATACCAAAGACAGGAGCCCGCAAGGCCAGTGGCGCGGGGTATTGGATATCCAGTTATCTGCCGGGTATGGCCACAACGGTTTCCCATTTGTTGGTTTAAATGATATGGAATGGTTCAGCGCGTTTACCAGCGCCACCCGTTTAAAAACCAGCGTTAATACCTGGGGCTCCTACCACGAGTTTGGCCATAACTGCCAGCAACCTACTGTATGGAGCTGGAGCACGCTGGGCGAAACCACCAATAACCTGTTCAGCTTTAAAGTGGCCAACCGGATAAACGCCAATTACAATACTCTGCACCCATCGGTGTCGAGCGGCTTCCCGCTGGCTATTACCTATGCCAGTACAGCAGGCACCAAAAACTTTGACAGTGATGCGGCGATAGATGATCCTTTTAAAAGGATGACCCCTTTTGTACAGATCTTTGAACTGTATGGCTATGGCGCAATGACGAAACTCTATACCGAAGCACGCCATGCCCAGCGTTTAGCCAATAACGACCAGGATAAGCACGATTTTGTGTACGAGAAGTTATCAGAATATTGCAATACCGACCTGATCCCATTTTTCGAAGCCTGGGGTATTTTAATCAGCACGCAATCGCAAGCAAAAATAGGCTTGAAGTATCCATTGTTAAACAAACAAATATGGACGTATAACCCGCTTAACAAAACCGGCGGTACAGCGGCTATAGTTTATACCACCACGGTGTTGTCGGCAAGTTCGCCGGCACAGGAAGGGTCAACCGCGGCTTTGGTGGATAATAACTTAACAACCTATTTCCATTCGCAATACACCAACCCTACGCCGGCTCAAAGCTATCCGTTTACGTTTATCTTAAGCGCGGGCGCCAATATGCCTATCAAGGGTATGTACTTTAATGGTCGCGCGGGTACCAATCGCGCGGGCGATGCCAAGGAAGTAGAGATCTTTAGCAGCCGGGATAATATCAACTATACAAGCATCGGTACAACTATTTTGCCTAACAGCCCGAACCGTTATGAGTATAATTTCCCCAACGGCAACGTGAACGCGAAATACTTTAAAGTAGTTGTTAAAAGCGGGTATACCACAAACCCTTATGTAGTGTTTGCCGAAATGAATTTAATTAAGCCCTAAGTAATTTTTATGAAAAAGATGATCACTCGCATTTTCCCATTGGCTTTATTAATGGGCATAGTTTATACGGGGTGCAAGAAATACGATAATCCACCTCCTGTATTCGAGGAGTTTAAGGCTACCACAACTACGCAAAGAAAGGTGCTGGTTATTAGTATCGACGGCCTTACGGGTTCGGAATTGAAAACCATTGCGCCAACCAATATCGAAGCGCTCAGGAAAACATCAAAATATACTTATGATGTATTGAAAGGCCAGGTTGCTAACGATGTAGCCAGTTGGGCGACCATGATTACCGGGGTAAGCTATAGCAAACACCAGATAAAAGACAACTCGTTTTTACCTACACCTAAGGATAATTCACACGATGCTCCGGCTGTGTTCAGGAATAGTTTCGATTATATCCTGCAATATAAATCGGTAAAAACAGCCATGGTAACCCCATGGACAGAACTGAGGAACTATGTAAAGGTGGTAGACTATGCACCGATAGTAAGTACCGACGTAGCCGTAAAAGATTCGGCAATTAACATCATCAATAACAGCGCGCCGCTGGGCAGTATGATCGTTAACTTCAGGGACGTGGAAGCGGCAGGTGCCAACGGTGGTTTTGTAGCCACTAACGCGGTTTACAAAAACGCGGTTTTAAAGGCCGATGAATATGTAGGGAATTTGATCACAGCGTTAAAAGCCCGCAAAACTTACGCTACGGAAGACTGGCTGGTAATCGTAACCACAGATCATGGCGGCAGCGATGTTGATCCGAAGCCCGGATTTTTGATCGCTTCCAATAAAAACCTGAAAGAAGAGGAGGTAAAGAAAAGAGGCTTTAACACGGTGCTGTTTAAAGGTGCCAGCGTATTAGCGCAGGTTTTGGATGACAAGGGTTTGTACGATGCGGGAGATACAAAGGATTTTACCGTACAGATGCAGGTGAAATTTAATTCGCAAACATCATATCCAGGCTTCCTTTCTAAAAGCACATCAATGATCGGGTCTTCAATTACAGGCTGGATGTTCAGAGAGGGCGGCGCCGGCGTTTCTGCCGCGATTGGCGGTACCTTGAACGGCGGTTCCGGTAAAGTAGAATATTCAGGCGGTAACGCTGCCGACTTAAGCTGGCACACCATCGCGCTTACCGTAAAAATGGATAATGCAACCACCCGTACTTTAACAACTTATTTGGATGGGGTAGCGGTAACCACGGCAAACATCCTAAGCAGGAAAAGCCTCAGCACCACAGAAAAACTAACCATCGGCTATAAAAACGTAGATAACGGCGGTACGGCCCTATCCTTCCAGGCGGCTGATTTGTGTTATTTTAATACAGCCCTTGATGCAGCTACGCTTTTAGCCAATAAAAACCTGAAGGATATTACCCAGCACCCTAAATATGCCAACTTAACCGGTTACTGGCCGATTAACGAAGGTGCTGAAGGTGTATTGAACAATAAAGCGCCCGGCGGATATGACATGATATTGAGTGGTGCTTTTACCTGGGTATCTATGACTGATGTTCCCCCTTCGGTTACTGCCGATGCAAGCGCGGCCGGTGGAAAGTCGATCTTGTTAACCTCGTCATCAGTAGCCGCCACCACACTCTACTGGCTGAACGTTAAAATCCTTCCGGAATTTGGCATTGATGGAAACCCATTCCTTAACCAGTTCGAAATTGAGTTTTTGAAATAGATTCAAACCATACTTGAAAAAATAAAATGCCCTCAAAAAACCTTTGAGGGCATTTTATTTTTAAGCAGATATATAAGCTTAATTATTTTCTACCAGTTCAGATTCGATAACTATTTTATAAAAAAACGGTTCTTCGGTTTGTTCGTTCTGCAACAGGTCAAATAAAACATCTATTGCCCGCTGTGCCTGTATTTTAGGGAACTGTTCGATGGAAGCCACTGGCCTGTTTTCCATAAAACTGATCATCGGGGTATTGGCATAACTTACAAACTCTAATCCATTGGCTTTTATCAGGCCCAGGTTTTTAGCGTGTTTAATGGCAAATACCGATACGTAATCGTTAAAAGTGACAATAGCTGTGGGTTTCCTGTTGTTGGCTATCAGTGTTTCCAAAGCTGTTTTTGTGCCTGCTTCCGACAGGTCGCAATTGGCGATAAGTGTTGGATCAAACTTCAACCTGTTTTTTTGCAGGGCTTTAATGTATCCATCTTTCCGTTGCCCGCTGGCAATTAAAGAATTAGGCCCGTTAATAAGTCCGATGGTCCTGTGCCCCCTTTTCAGCAGGTAATCAACTACCGAAGTACTGCCTGTTTCGATATTGCAGGCCACATAGTGGATGTTTTTTAAGGGTGGGATCCTGTCAAAAAACACTACCGGGATATTGTAGCGTTTTAATAGTTCAAAGTGATCAAAATTAGAGGTGGTTTTGGCAACCGAGATGATCAACCCGTCAACCCGGTGGTTTTTCATTTTCTCAACCAGTAGTTTTTCACGCTCCTGGTCGTCGTGACTTTGTGCCAGTAAAATGGTATAGTTCTTTTTATAGGCCACATCCTCAATTGTACTTATCGCTGTCGAAAAAAAAGCTTCCGCCAGTTCGGGCAAGATCACTCCGATGGTATAAGTTTTACCTTTCTGAAAAAGGATAGCCCTTTCATTAGGCTCGTAATTTAGTTCTTTGGCAGTTTGTTTTATTTTCTCGCGGGTTGCCTGGCCAATACTCGGATGATCGTGCAAAGCACGGGACACGGTAGAAGGAGAGACATTTAACTTCTTCGCAATTTCTGTAATTGTCGCTGGTTTTGTCATTAAGTTTTCCCCCTATGGTTTATCAGATTTTAAAGATAAAATTTATTTCATAAAAATATCAAACGTTTGCGTAAAGTAAAATACAATGATTCCGGCGATAAATATCCTCGTAGGTTGATTATGGTTACAATATCCGGTCTTAGGCGCTATAAAATCAGTTACAAACCTGAAATAAACTTACTTCCTGCCTGAAAATTATGCTATAAACAGATCACTGCGCCTTAAATTTTATGATTGAGCTATCGATGTTTTTTTCAAAACAAACGTTTGCGCTGCATTACCCTTGGGATAAAAGCGTTTACATGCCTATTTTGGCTATTATAAACCAAATTAGAGTAATGAAATTTTTTTCGGGTGATAACATCATAAAGGCAATTTTTTGTTTTGTGGCTTTTTTTTATGCGCAATCAACTTTACCATTATTAGCGCAGGAAAAATCACAGGGGACTAAAGTGATCAGCGCAAAAAAAGCTGGCGCGACCGTTGTAGAAATATCGCTTGCGGATAATCAGCAACTGACCCTGGATTTTTACGGAGAAAATATCTTCCGTTTATTCCAGGATAACAGCGGCGGTAAAATGCGCGACCCGGAAGCGAAGCCGGCTGCGCAAATTTTGGTTAATAACCCCCGTAAGCCGGTGTCGAAAATTTCGGTTAAAGACGAAAATGGGCAAATCAATATTTCTACCGCGGCTATCACCGTTTTAATAGATAAAAAATCAGGCTTACTAAAAATAGCCGATCAAAAACATCAGGCTATCGTAGCTGAAGAAACAGCTCCTATTACCATAACGAGGAGTAAGGTAACCTTAACCTTAAAGGAGCAACCCGACGAGTACTTTTATGGCGGCGGCGTGCAGAATGGCCATTTTTCGCATAAAGGCCGGTCGATAGCTATCGAAAACCAAAATAGCTGGACGGATGGGGGCGTAGCGTCGCCTACCCCGTTTTATTGGAGTACTAAAGGCTATGGTGTAATGTTTTATACCTTTAAAAAAGGTCGTTACGATTTTGGCGCTGCAAACAAAGGCACGGTAAGTTTAACCCACGAAACCGATTACCTGGATGCTTTCTTTATGGTAGATCAGGGCGCCGCGGCTTTGCTGAGTGATTTTTACCAGCTAACCGGAAACCCGGTCTTGCTACCCAAATTTGGTTTTTACGAAGGGCACCTGAACGCTTTTAACCGTGATTACTGGAAGACGGACACCACCGGGATCTTATTCGAGGACGGGAAAAAATATAAAGAAAGCCAGAAAGATAATGGCGGCATCAAAGAATCGTTGAATGGCGAAAAGAATAACTACCAGTTTTCGGCCCGTGCGGTGATAGATCGTTATAAAAGAAATGATATGCCCCTGGGCTGGATATTGCCCAACGATGGGTATGGGGCTGGTTACGGCCAAACTGAAGCCTTGGACGGCAATATTGCCAATCTGAAAAGCTTTGGCGATTACGCCCATAAAAACGGTGTGCAAATTGGTTTATGGACACAATCCGACCTGCATCCAAAACCCACGGTTAGTGCCTTGCTGCAACGGGATATTATAAAAGAAGTGAAGGATGCCGGTGTACGCGTTTTAAAAACCGATGTGGCCTGGGTTGGGGCGGGTTATTCCTTCGGCTTGAATGGTGTTGCCGATGTCGGTCAGATCATTCCTGCTTATGGCGATAATGCAAGGCCGTTCATTATTTCGTTAGATGGCTGGGCAGGTACACAACGTTATGCCACAGTTTGGTCGGGCGACCAGACCGGGGGCAACTGGGAATATATCCGCTTTCATATCCCTACCTATATCGGCGCCGGTTTATCGGGTCAGCCCAATATTACTTCTGATATGGATGGTATTTTCGGCGGCAAAAACGAAACCATCAATACCCGCGATTTTCAGTGGAAAACCTTTACGCCAATGCAACTTAATATGGATGGCTGGGGTTCAAGCCAGAAATATCCGCATGCGCAGGGCGAACCGGTAGCTTCTATCAACCGTACCTATCTGAAACTGAAATCGGCTTTGCTGCCTTACCAGTATAGTATCGCTAAAGAAGCAGTGAATGGCCTGCCCATCATCAGGGCTATGTTTTTAGCAGCCCCCAACGCGTATACACAAGGATCAGCAACTCAATATCAGTACCTTTTCGGACCAAGCTTTTTGGTGGCCCCCATTTATCAGTCCACAAAGCCCGATGAAAAAGGGAATGATATCCGCAACAACATTTACCTGCCAAAAGGGAAGTGGATCGACTATTTCTCGGGCGAAGTATATGACGGCGACCGCATCATCAACAGTTTTAACGCGCCGATATGGAAGCTCCCGGTTTTTGTAAAAAGCGGGGCCATCATCCCTATGGCAAACCCTAACAATAACGTTTCGGAGATAAACACGGCCTTACGTACGTATGAATTTTATCCCGCAGGTAAAAGCAGTTTTACAGCTTACGACGATGACGGCAAAACGGAAGCCTACAAATCAGGCACTGGGGCATCTACCCTGATCACATCTGCTGTAACTGGTCATGATGCCCTGATTTCTATCGAAACCACCAAAGGTAATTTCGATGGCTTTGTGAAAAATAAGGCGACCTCGTTTGTAATAAACGTTACCAGGCCAGCTGTTGCGATTGAAGCAGAAGTTGGCGGCAAACGTGTGGTATTAAAAGCCGCTAAATCGGCACAGGAGTTTGCGCAATTACAAAACGCCTATTATTATGATACGGCGCCTAACCTCAATAAATTTGCTACTAAAGGAAGCGGCTTTGAGAAAGTAGTCATCACTAAAAACCCGCAGCTATTGGTGAAACTCGGTACTACCGATATTACCTTAAATGAAGTGATCCTGCGTGTTAAAGGTTTTTATTTTGAACCTGGTGATCGGATCCGTATTTCTACCGGAGCCTTAACCGCCCCTGCATTAGCCCGGGTTACAGAGAAGAACAGGAACGCCTTTACCCTGCAGCCAAGCTGGCAAAAAGTGCCCCATGCCGATTTTTACGAGATCGAATTTAAGGGCATGCTGTACAGTACCATCAGGGATACCGCCTTTCTTTTTGATGCTTTAACGCCGGAAACCGATTATGGGTTTAAACTAAGGGCCGCAAACAAAAGCGGATACTCTGCCTGGGTAAATATCAATGCTAAAACCACGGCCAACCCGCTGCAATTTGCCATAAAAGGCATTAAAGCAACCACCACTGCCGAAAACCAAAGCGGATCGGGCATCAATAAACTGTTTGATTTTGATGAGGATAATGGCTGGCACACTAAATGGGGCCAAAACTCGGTTCCGTTTGATGTGGTAATGGATCTTAGAAGCGTAAACCAGTTAGAGAAAATTCAATACCTGCCCCGTACAGATGCCGGTAATGGCGTTTTACTGAAGGGCACTATTTACTATAGCAGCGATAAGTCTAACTGGGTACCGGCCGGAAACTTTGAGTGGGCAAGGAACAATAGTGTTAAAACATTCGAATTTAAGGGCCGCCCATCTGCCAGCTTTATTAAAATCTCGGTAAGCGAAGGCGTTGGCGGCTTTGGCTCGGGAAGGGAGTTATACGTGTTCAAGGTACCGGGAACAGCGAGTTATATCCCGGGGGATATCAATAACGATAAGGTAATTGATGATAATGACCTTACATCGTACCGCAACTATACCGGTTTGCGTAAAGGCGACGGTGATTTTGACGGCTATATCAGTAATGGCGATATAAACCGGAATAATTTGATAGATGCTTATGATATTTCGGTAGTGGCTACGCAATTGGATGGTGGAGCAAAAATTGGCAAAGCGGGCCAATTGTCGGGTAGTATCAGTTTGATAACACCGGGTACTACCTTCAAAAATGGTGATATTGTTGAAATAACGGTAAAAGGTGCCGGTTTATCTAATGTAAACGCCATTAGTTTTGGCTTGCCTTACAATACGCAGGATTTTGAATTTGTTGGTGTGCAAGCACTTGCTGTAAAACAAATGGATAACCTGACCTACGATCGCTTACATAGCAATGGTATCAAATCCCTGTATCCAACTTTTGTAAATGTTGGTAATAAGGAAACAGTAAATGGAGATGCCGATCTGTTCATTATCAAACTAAAGGCAAAACGTAATGTAACATTCAACCTGAAGCCGGTAGACGGTTTATTGGTTGATAAAGCTCTGAATACGGTTAAGTTTTAATCGCCAACAAATTAAATAAGAAACTGAGGTTAACGCCAATTGGCCAAACCATAAAAACGATATGAAGAAAATAAACTATAGTTTAATTGTTTTAGTATTATTTACCCTGTTTGCAAAGGCGCAGGATTTACCTACCGAACTGCAAACTCCCAGCATTGTAGAAGTGAACCGGCTACCCATGCGGGCCAGCGCTTACGCGTTTGAAAACAGGGCTTTGGCCGAAAAACGCGCCAAAGAAAATTCGGCTTATTTTATTTCGCTTAACGGCCAATGGAAATTTAACTGGGTAAAAGACCCGCGCAAACGGCCAATGGATTTTTTCCAAACCAATTTCGATGATAGCAAATGGGATAATTTTAAGGTGCCTGCCAATTGGGAAACCAACGGTTACGGCACCCCAATCTACGTAAACCAGCCCTACGAGTTTGCCGGCCGGCAGTTAACCGGCGCGCGCATGACCCCGCCATTTGATATCCCTGCGGATAATGACCCGGTAGGCTCGTACCGGAAAAAGATCACCATTCCCGAGAACTGGAACGGGCGCCAGGTTTTTATAAGTCTGGGTGCTGTAAAATCGGCATTTTTTATTTGGGTGAATGGTAAAAAGGTAGGTTACAGCGAAGACAGTAAGCTGGCCGCCGAGTTTGATATTACCAAATATGTTAAACCGGGAGAAAACCTGATCGCTTTGCAGGTTTACCGCTGGAGCGACGGCAGTTACCTGGAATGCCAGGATATGTGGCGCATTTCGGGTATCGAGCGTGAGGTTTACCTGTATTCGACACCTAAGTTAAACATAGGCGATTTTAAAACCACGGCAACATTAGATCAAACTTATACCAAAGGTTTGCTGACCGCAGATATAAAAGTTGATAACTACCGTATAGATCAACGAACCAACCATAGTAAACCTGATAGCTTTTATGTATCGCTTGATTTGGTTGATGCCAAAAACAACAGCGTATGGAAAGAGGATGGAAAACTGGCTACGGTTTTGGGCAATTATCATCAAAATATATCATTTAACGCGCAGATAGATAACGTAAAAAACTGGAGCGCGGAAATACCCTATCTGTATACACTTTATATCACACTGAAGGATAAGAATGAAAAAGTGCTCGAAGTTGTTCCGCAGCGCATCGGTTTCCGGTCGATTGAGATAAAAGGGAGCGATTTTTTGGTGAACGGAAAACGCGTTTTCCTGAAAGGGGTAAACCGGCACGAGCATAATGCCACCCAGGGGCATACCTTAACCCATGCCGATATGGAAAAGGATATGGAGATGATGAAAAAACTGAACATCAATGCCGTTCGCCACTCGCACTATCCGCCCGATCCTTACTGGATGCAGCTTTGCGACGAATATGGTTTGTATGTGATAGACGAGGCAAATATCGAAAGCCACGGCCGTTATTATAGTTTAGAAACCACCTTTGCTAACGATAAAGCATGGCAGGCCCCGCATTTGGCGCGTGTGCAGCGGATGTATGAACGCGATAAAAACCACCCAGCCGTAGTTACCTGGAGCTTAGGGAACGAAGCAGGCAACGGCGTAAACTTTTACGAAGCTTACGAGTGGTTGAAGAAAACCGACAGTCGCCCGGTACAGTATGAGCGGGCGGAAAACGATTTCAATACCGATATGATCGTTCCGCAATATCCATCTCCCAACTACCTGCCCCGGTATTCTGTTTCTAAAAGCACTCGTCCGTTTATCATGAGCGAATATGCGCATATTATGGGCAACAGCTTAGGTAACTTTAAAGAATATTGGGATGCCATTGAGAACAACCCCAAATTGCAAGGTGGTTTTGTTTGGGAATGGATAGACCAATCGATAGATACCGTTAAAAACGGTAAGCGCATTATGGCTTACGGTGGCGATTTTCCTTTGAGTGGCCCGGTAGATGATAATTTCAGCGATAATAACTTCTGTGTAAAAGGTGTGGTTACCGCCTACCGCAGGATGACGCCGATGGCTGTAGAGCTAAAAAAAGTTCAGCAATACATTAAAACCACATTTAACGGCGCCAACCAGGTCAACGTAAATAACAGCTATTTCTTTAGGGATATCAGCAATATGCAATTGAACTGGGAAGTAGTGGAAAATGGAAAAGTTATTCAAAGCGGCGTAGTACCCGATCTGGATATCGCGCCGCGCACAACAAAAACAATTACACTGCCTTTTAAAACAAATTATACCGATGGTAAGGAGTATTTCTTAAACGTATACTATCGCTTAAAAACGCCTGAACCATTTTTAGAGAAAGGCTATGACATTGCTTACGAGCAAATTGCTTTAGCCGGGGTGCCCAAAGGGAGTAATTATGCCGAAGTTAAAAAGGCATTGAACCTGACCCAAACGGATGGAAAGGCTATTATAAAAGGAACCGACTTTACCGCGACCTTCGACCTGGCAAAGGGAACCCTCATCAGCTATATTTCAAAAGGACAGGAACTGTTAGTTTCGGGACCGAAGCCCGGTTTTTACCGCGCACCGACCGATAACGATATTGGCGCAGGTTTAAACACCAAATTAAGGATGTGGCGTAATGTATATGATGATGCGGCCAACAACATCCAGACAACAGTTTCTTCCACACCGAATACAGTTCAGCTTACCGTAACCGCCAGTTTATTAAAGGGCGAGGAGAAAACCATACAAACTTATACCATACTGGCAGATGGTACCATCAAGGTAGAAAACCAGTTTAAAGCCCTTAGCGGCAACTATAAAAGCCTGATGCGTATCGGTAACGATCTGCAACTGGATAAAAACTACAGCAACATTCAATGGTATGGCCGCGGCCCGGGAGAAAACTATGCCGACAGGAAAACAGCCTCGTTGATCGGTAATTACATCTCTACTGTTGATGCGCAGTATTTCGCTTACGCCCGCCCGCAGGAGAGCGGAAATAAAACGGATGTACGCTGGGTAGCGTTCACTAACAAAGCAGGCAAAGGCCTGCGCTTTGAGTTTACCGATCAGTTATTAAGTTTCAGCGCATTGCCTTATGCGGTTGAAGATCTGGATCCCGAAGCCACCAAAAAGCAATACCACTCCGGTGAACTGGTAAAACGCAATCAGATCTTTGTACACATGGATCTGCAGCAATTAGGCGTGCAGGGGATAGATAGCTGGGGTTCGATGCCACTGATCCAGTATCAAATTCCATTTAAGGATTATAGTTATAGCTATTATATCAGGCCAGTTAAATAAACACGGGTACCAGGATGAAATATCTAAAATTAAACCTGTTTGCCACTTTGCTCGTTACCGGCATAACGGCCTTTGCACAGGAAGTGAAACTAGCGCCCACACCACCAATGGGCTGGATGAGCTGGAATTTAATGGAAGTGAATGTGAACGAAACCGGCGTAAAAGAAATTGCCGACGCCATGGTTAACAGCGGGATGGTAAAGGCGGGTTTCAATTACATATTTATTGATGATGGATGGCAGGGCGGCCGGGATAATAAAAACAATATCATACCCGATGCTAAAAAATTTCCATCGGGTATAAAGGCACTGGCCGATTATGTGCACAGCAAGGGGATAAAATTGGGCATCTATTCGGATGCGGCCCCTTTAACCTGCGGGCAATATACGGCAAGCTTAAATTTTGAAGAACAGGACGCCCGGACATTTGCCAAATGGGGTATCGATTATTTAAAATATGATTATTGCAACGCGCCCGAAGATGTAGCCACGGCAAAACAACGATACGGTAAAATGGCTTCGGCGCTGCGCAAATCGGGCCGGGATATTGTTTTTGGGATATGCGAATGGGGACCCCGCGAGCCCTGGAACTGGGGGAGCGAAGTTGGCGGACAAAGCTGGCGGACAACTTATGATATCAGGGATAAATGGATGGATACCGAAGGGAAAGGCGGTGTAGGAATTTATAACGTAGTGGATAAAATGGCGGGACTGGCAAAATTCTCTGGCCCGGGCAGATGGAATGACGGGGATATGCTGGTGGTTGGTTTGCATGGCTTAAAAGGGCCGTCATCCGCTTTCAATGGTAAAGGGTGTAGCCAGGCTGAATACCGCAGCCAGATGAGCTTGTATTGTATACTTAATTCGCCGCTTTATGCCAGCTGCGATATCCGCAAAATGGATGAAGATGCTAAAACCATATTCACCAATACAGAAGTTATTGCCCTAAACCAGGATGCCCTGGGTAAACAGGCCGAAAGAAAAATTAAAACTGATGTGTGGGATGTCTTTGTACGCCCACTGGCGAATGGCGATTTTGCGATAGCCGTCCTGAATAAATCCGGCATCACACAAGCCACGAAAATAAATTTTGCCGATCTGGGCCTGCCGGATAAATATGAAATTAAGGACTTGTGGCAGCATAAGGTTACCGGTAAAGCTAATAAATGGACCGGCGATATCACCTCACATGAAACAAAGGTATTCCGGTTAAAAAAAGTATAAAACATCAATCACATACCTATCAAAAACACCAATGAAAAAACTGATAACCATTGCATTAGTAGCGCTATCCTTAACCACTTTCGCGCAGGAGGCCGAAAAGAACCCGGCGACGGTAATTATCGGCCCGAAAAACAAATTAGCGGCAAAAGATACCGCTTTCAAAAGGCAGATCACTCAGTGGTGCGAAACCAATTTAGCCATTAAAGATTATAAAAAAGTAAGCGCTCATCCATCGGCGGCCTATTTTCCGGGCGCCGTAAAAGAGGGCTTCCAATTCACCAAACGCACCATTAATATCAAACACCAAAAGATAGTGGATAGCCTGGTGCCCATTGTTAGCCGTATGCGTTATTCGGGTAACTGGGCCAATATTTTGTACAGCACAGGTTTGTATGCCGTTCCGGGCGAATATGTTGAGATCGATGTCCCTGCCGGTATCGATACCCGGTATTTAAAAGTACAGATCGGCGCGCATTCCGATCGCCTGAATAGCAGGGATGCAAATGAGCGGCCATGGAGCAGGATGCCCATCATTACTAAAGTACAGGAGTTGTCAAAAGGTAAAAATAGGGTCGCGTCGCCATTTGGCGGTTTAATTTACATCACCTATCCGCCAAGGGAAGCAAGTTGGGAGGGCGATGTCGCCATTAGCCATGCTGTTGCCGCGCCACTATTTGTTTTAGGCAAAACCACCGACGAGGAATGGAAAGCGCAATTATTAAATAATAAAGCGCCATGGGGCGAACTGGCTTCGGCAAATATGATCATCACCCTTGCTAACGAAGACCTGCAACAGGTAGATCACCCGGCCGAAGTAATGAAACTATGGGATCTGATAGTTGGTGGCGAGATGGACCTTGCGCAGATAAAAATGCCATTTTACCGGGCGCAAAGGATGGTAGTTGATGCGCAGATCAGCGCAGGGGCTATGCATAGCGGTTATCCATTTATGACCTATCATAGCCCGAGCAGCAGTACTTCAAGTATCGATGTGGCCGCGAATCCGGCCGTATTGATGAAACCCAGCAAGGGGGGCGCAAACTGGGGCTTTTTTCATGAACTGGGCCATAATATGCAAAACCTGGATTGGGTTTTTGGCGGATCGACGGAGGTAAGCAATAACTTCTTTTCCCTGTATATGTTCGACAGGTTATTGGGCGGACGGGATGACGCGCATTCGGCCATCTCATCAGAGAATACCCAAAAATCGATGAAGAAGTACTTTGCAGAGGGCGCCGATTACGAGAAATGGAAAAAGGATCCGTTCTTAGGTCTCATCATGTTCAGGCAGATCCACGAATCGTTTGGCTGGGAAAGTTTTAAAGCCTTTTTTAGAGAGTACCAAAAATTCGCGACAGAGGATATCCGGACGCCAGAGAGCCAAAAGCCCGATCTGTTCGTAGCTACTTTCTCAAAGGTCATTAAAAGAAACCTGGCGCCATTCTTCATCAAATGGGGTATCCCGGTTAGCGAGCGTACACAAAAAGAGTTATCCGTTTACGAAGGGTGGATGCCTTACAATTTCCCGCCGCAAAACTAAATTTGTTTCGATAAGATCATTGTTCACTTGAAAAAGATAATCGCCATTCTGCTTTTTAGCTTTGTTTATCAAATTGGTTTCGGGCAGCACCTGTCCGCGTACAACCTGCGTTTTAACCAGTTGGCCGGCAGGTGGGATGAGGCGATGCCCCTGGGTAACGGCATGTTGGGCGCGCTGATCTGGGGTAAAGGTGATAAGCTGCGTTTATCGTTAGACAGGGCCGACCTTTGGGACGAACGTCAGGCCATGCCCGATCTGAACCGTTACAATTTTAAGTGGGTGCAGCAGCAGGTTGATAAAAAGGAGTATGGCATTGTGCAGCAAACTTTAGATGCACCTTATGATACCAAGCCCTATCCAACCAAATTGCCTGCAGGCGCCATCGAGTTTAATATTAGCCGTTTAGGTAAGGTAATCTCGAACGTATTAGACATAAAAACGGCCTTAAATACCGTGAAGTTTGAAAGTGGCGTGGTGTTTAACTGTTATATCCATGCTACAAAAAACCAGGGCTTTTTTGGTTTCGAAAACTTGAAGGACACGGATGTTTTACCCGAACTGATCGTACATAACTATGCTGGGAACGAAAAGGCAACCAATGATAATACCCACGCGGGCCAGGGCCTGCAGAAATTAGGTTATGCCAAAGGGGAGGTTATCAAAACCGCCAATACCATCCGCTACCGGCAACCGGTTTACGATGGCCATTTTTACGAAATACTGATCCGCTGGACAAAGATGGGAAACAAACTGATCGGCTTGTGGACGGTTACCAAGGATGCCCCGGCAGATATTCCGGCTATATCGGAAAAGGCAAAGGAACCAACCGGTTGGGACAGCCACGTTAAATGGTGGGCTGAATTTTGGAACAAATCTTCTATTTCTATTCCCGATGAATTGGTGCAGCGGCAGTATTATCTTGAACAGTATAAATTAGGGTCGGTAGCCCGGAAAGGCGCGCCCGCTATTACCTTACAAGCTGTTTGGACGGCTGATAACGCGAGTTTGCCCCCGTGGAAAGGCGATTTCCACAACGATCTGAACACGCAGTTAAGCTATTGGCCAACCTATACATCAAACCACCTGGCCGAGGGGAAAACGTTTACCGACTGGCTTTGGAAGGTAAAAGGGGAGAGCGAAAAATACACAAAAGCCTACTTTGGTGTTGATGGCATTAATATACCCGGTGTGGTTACCCTGAGTGGTTACCCCATGGGCGGCTGGATCCAGTATTCGCAATCGCCAACGGTAGGCGCCTGGTGCGCGCAGCATTTTTACTGGCAATGGAAGTATTCCATGGATCCGCAATTTTTTAAAGAACAGGCCTATCCATATATTACCCAATCCGCTAAGTTTTTAGAAGGGATCACCTTTTTGCAAAATGGTGTACGCAAGTTGCCGCTAAGCTCCAGTCCCGAATATAATGACAACGCTATTACTGCCTGGTTTAAAGAGTGGAGCAATTTTGACTTGGGTTTAGCCAAGTTCCTGTTCAAAGCAGCTGCCGAGGTAAGCCAGGTTAAAGGCGACAAAGCCGGGCAGGAACATTGGCTAACCATCTTGTCGCAACTGCCTGATTTTGAAACCAATGAAACGGGATTTGCCGTCGCGCCGGGGCAAAACTTAACCTCATCGCACCGACATATGTCGCCCTATATGGCCATTTACCCTTTGGCCCTGCTCGACGTGAACAGACCTGAAGATAAAATCCGGATAATTAACTCCTTTAAACAATTGGAAGCAAAGGGGACAAAGGGATGGTGCGGATATTCCTTCAGTTGGATGGCCTGTTTATATGCAAGGGCTTATGAAGCCGATAAGGCGATCAAACAGTTGCAGATCTTCGCTTCAAATTTCTGCTCTGCAAACAGTTTCCATCTAAACGGCGATCAAAAAGGTGGACAGTACTCCGGGTTCACTTATCGGCCTTTTACTTTAGAAGGGAACTTTGCTTTTGCGCAGGGCGTGAATGAGTTACTGCTACAAAGTCGGGGCGGATACATTGAGGTATTTCCATCGATACCCGGCAACTGGAGTAATTGTTCTTTCAAGAATCTCCGCGCGGAAGGCGCGTTTTTAGTGAGCGCAACCTATAAAAATGGTAAAGCGATGTATGTACGGGTTGTGGCAGAGAAGGGGGGGAGGCTAAATATCAAATTGCCAAAAGGGGCTTTTACACTGGCTGGTAAAAAACTTAAACCACAAAACAATATAGTTAGCGTTAACACCAAAGCCAGGCAAAAATTAGTTTTTGTTGCCAAAGGGTAGGCGAATGCCCATAGCGTTTTTACCTCGGGTAGACTTAATGAATAAACTTGAAATTATGAGAAAAGCAGGTTCAGCGGTATTTGGCTTTAAATTCCCAAAGCTGGGTTTTATAGCAGGTGTTCTTTTCTTAAATGCCCTTTCTGTATTTAGCCAGCAAAAGCCTAACGTTGTTATTATTTACGCCGATGATCTGGGTTATGGAGATCTAAGTTGCTACGGATCGAAAATAATAAAGACACCTAATATTGACGCTGTAGCTAAGAGTGGGATCAGGTTTACAAATGCCCATTCAACTTCGCCAACATGCACTCCTTCCCGGTTTGCACTCATGACGGGTATTTACCCATGGCGCCAAACCGGTACCGGCATATTACCCGGCGACGCAAAACTCATCATTCCCGCCAACCATATCACCTTGCCTAAAGTGTTTAAAAAAGCAGGATATTATACCGCGTTGGTTGGCAAATGGCATCTTGGCTTAGGTGATAGCGTTAACAAAAATTGGAATGGCGAAATAAAGCCAGGCCCCAACGAGGTTGGCTTCGACTACTCATTTATCTTCCCCGCGACGGCTGACCGCGTGCCGACCGTTTTTTTGGAGAACCATTACGTGATCGCTTCCGATACTAACGACAGGATACTGGTAAATTATCGCAAAAAGGTTGGCAATGATCCGACAGGGAAAGAAAACCCCGAGCTTTTGAAAGTAAAAGCCGATCCTAATCAGGGCCATAACAATACAATTGTTAACGGTATCGGCAGGATCGGTTTTATGTCGGGTGGATACAAAGCGCGCTGGGTTGACGAAGAACTTACTTACACTTTTGTAGATAAGGCTGGCGAGGTGATCAAATCGCATAAAAAGCAACCTTTTTTATTATGTTATAATGCAATCGAACCCCATGTTCCGCGTATGCCGGCCACGCAGTTTAAGGGTAAAAGTGGCCTTGGGTATCGTGGTGATGCCATACTGCAACTTGACTGGGCCGTTGGACAAATTGTTAAATACCTAAGGGAAAATAAGTTAGAACAAAATACACTAATTATTATAAGCAGCGATAACGGACCGGTGCTGAATGATGGTTATCTTGACGGCGCTTCCGAAAGTTACCACGGAGAGCAGTTAGGCGGACTTCGCGGAGGCAAGTATAGCTTATTGGAAGGCGGGACCAGGTTGCCTTTTATTGTGAGTTGGCCCGGGAAGTTAAAATCAGGTGTTTCCGATGCGATGTTTAGCCAGGTAGATCTGCTGGCATCGTTCGCCGCGATGTTTGATCAGGCCGTTCCGCGTAATGAAGCTGTCGATAGTGAGAATCATTTGGACGCGCTGCTGGGAAGAAACAAGAGCGGGCGGGCATTACTGATAGAAGGTAACACCAAAGACAAACTCGCTATTGTAAAAGGCGATTGGAAATATATTCCCCCCGGTAATGGTCCGGCATTAGATAAGCTGGTAAATATTGAAACAGGGAACAGCAGAGACCCCCAACTATTTAATTTAAAAACCGACCCGGCCGAAAGAAACAACCTTGCGCGGAAATACCCTGAAAAGGTTAGGGAATTAGATCAGCTGTTGCAGGCGAAATTAAGGTAATGAAACGGGAGCTTCGCCTTCCCAAATGTACGGCATGCACCGTGTACTATCTATGCGGTAAACAAATTTGACATTGCTGCCATGCTATCAATAAAAACGCCACTCCTGTTATCAAGTAGCGTTTTTATTGATAGTATGGCAAGGCAATATGTAAGTGCCCGCTTCTTCTTCAATTAAGTTTACCCGTTGTAATTTGGGTCAAATTCCACTATCCATTCAATGCCATACTTGTCCCTGAACATACCTGCATAAGTACCCCAGGGTCCCTCGCCAATAGGGCCTTCAATGTCCCCACCTGCCGATAAGCCATTAAATACCTGATCAGCCTCTTCCTTGCTTTCGGCACTGACCACTATTTTAGATCGGTTTTCGTTTTCGTTTACCCTGCCCATAAATTCAGGCACATCATTGGCCATTAGCATGGTGTGCTTGCCGATAGGCAGGGCGATGTGCATTATTTTGTTGGCTTCGTTTTCCGGAACCTGGAAGTCGGCACTTGCCAGGTCTTTAAAACGGATGACTTTTGTGAACTCGCCGCCAAAAACTGATTTGTAAAAGGTAAAAGCTTCTTCGGCATTGCCGTTGAAGTTGATCCATGGGTGAATTGCTCTCATAATTTTTATTTAAAAGTGTTTGTAAATTTTTGTGTTAGTATTTTCTATGATAAGGTAGCCAACAACTCCTCCAGGTTCTTCAAGGTCATGGTGAAGCCAATCTTGAAGCCCTCTAATAGTTTTTCCAACCGCTCAAACGATTCGTTATAAATGGTAATATCCACTTTGGTAATGCCGTTTTGCTCGCTGAAATTGTAATCCCATTCAGAGCCAGGCAGTTCGCGGTTTTCGTCTTTGTCCGAAAACGCGTTGTACATTTTAAAATTAGTTTTTGGGGTAATGGATGTATACTCCTGCACCGCCCAGCGCTCCTGCCCGTCGGGGCTTATCATCGCGTAAAAGCGCCTGCCACCTACTTTAAAATCCATATATTTAGTTTTGGCGCGCATAGGGGCGGGTGCTCCCCATTGGTCCAGTAGGTCGGCTTTGGTAAAGGCATCCCATACTAAAGATTGCCCGGCGTTAAACTCCCTGGTGATGTAAACCATTTTGGCTGTTTTGTCAACATTAAAATCAAATAGCAAATCGTTGTTCATTGTTTATAGATGTTTGGTTAATAATTATTGGTATTAATACTATTCCGTGCCCTGTTCTTTAATGGTCGATAATAGTTGATCGAGTTGATTGAATTGTGTTTCCCAACTCTGCCTGAATTGGGCTAACCAGTGGTCAAATTCCTGCATTTTTTTCGCGTTAAAGTGATAATAAATTTCCCGGCCGCTTTGCTCGGCTTTAACCAGGTCGCATTCATGAAGCACCTTAATATGTTTTGATACCGCCTGCCGGGTCATGTCAAATTTTTCGGCCATTACGTTTGGTGTCAGCGCCTGGATGGCAAGCAGCGTTAAAATTGCCCTGCGTGTCGGGTCGGCTATGGCCTGGAATATATCTTGTTTCATTCTTTGATAATTAATTAGCAACTCTCAGGTTGCAAATATATATGCAACTTTTGAGTTGCGCAAATTTATTTACATTTTTTTTTAAGGCTATAATAATGGCGGGTTAATTATGTATCGGTTGTTTATTAATAGCTGATAATTAAAAAAGTGTATGGAGGGATCCTGATAATAATGACCAATCCTATCATGATTACTTGATAGGATCTATCGGAACTTAAAATTGATAACGACTTACTTAATCGTGTTGTAGAAATATCAACCATAACGGATGAAGACAGGAAACAACTGTATTCTGTTATAGATGCCCTGTTAAGAGATTACAAAGCTAAGAAAGCCTATTCCAAATAAAAAAGCCCAACACTTGGTTGGGCTTGAACGGATGATACCTTAGTATTACCCGCTTTTAAGAAATTTAAATATGCCATCAAAGCGATAGCGTTGATTTTCAAACAGCTAAATAACTACTAACTATTTTGATACATGACCCATTTTCTTTTATTTATCAAGTTTAGACCAATACGTATCACAGTTACATTGTTTATTTAAAGTATCTGGGATATTAATACTTTTTATTGCCTTATAAGGATACTTGTATTCTACAGTTTTATGTTTGCCATTAAATGAACAGGTCTTTTGAATCTTTGTTAGCACAGTTTCACCTTTCAAGAATTCAAACTCTGTGGTATAATGCCAAGAGTATCTTTCGCCAGCTTCATGGACAATTTTGAACCCTTTCATAGTTTTAAAGATGCCATCGTAATGAGACAACACCCCACCTATATTAGATACTACATTGGGGTAAACTTCACGTACCTTTGAAGTTCCCTTTATATTTATGACCTCTACCAACAGTCTATGTGGTTCTTTGTCAATTTTAAAGGTGCAATCTGACTTCGTGTCATCCAAAGAAGTAGGTGATAGTATCAATAACTCGTCTTTTATACCATCCTTATTTAAATCTATAGTTAGCGAATCCTTAATCGTATAATAATTGGCTATTGTAATCCCAAGTCTTCGATAAAAGCCATTGAACTGATCGCAACCTTTACCCACTGTTAGTCTTTTAACAAAGTTACCCTTAATCATGGGATAGATTGTATCGGAAGAAACCTTGATGGGAAATCGATTAGTTCTAAAGGATGATGATACTACAATGGTCATCGTCGCTGCAATGACTGTTGTTACAATTAAATAGAGGTTTCTGTGAGCTATCATATTATTTCTTCTTTCCTATATTCCAGAATATTGATTTTCCTTGAACGCCTGTAGAGTATAGTGAGTAGTTTTTACCCTTACCAGATCCCTCATAGGATGTTCTACCATCAATGGCTGTTTTAAAGGTTGCCTCTGGACTGGTTTTCTTATTTGCGTTAACATATTTCTGTAAATCAGAGGCTCCTATATCAATGCAACTATACTGTTTAAATTTAGCCTGATGTTCCCCTTTTTGCAAGAAGTCGGTGCCGTCCCAAAGTACAGCTCCACCAGTAGGATCAGCTTTACCAGATAAAACGCTAATAACAGCTGCTCTTGCATTCTTCGCATCACTACTCTTGTCATTATCATCTAAAGCCTTACGCGCTGAAGCTGGAGTAGTTGAATAGTTTTGATCGGTGAGTTGATCATATAAAGTTGAGTTCTGTCTCTTATAATCTATAGCATTATTGTCTTTAGCATTGTTAGCAGCATTAGCTATCCATAAACTTTCTGACGCATCTCCTGAAGATTCATGTTTAACCACATTGGAAGATATCGCAAACTTGTCATGGCTTAACGATAACTCCTTAGCATTATTGGCTGAAGTTACAATCCCTTTATTATTTTTGGTGACACCATCAGCCACGTATGCTTTGTTGTCATTTTTCCCATCGCTACCGTAATAGGATCCATCTGAGTTATAGTAGTCTCCCCACATGCCGTCTGGGTCAATTACACTAATTGGATTATTAAATCCATAAGTGTAGGTTGACCACCTTCTGCCTAACTCCGCCAGCGGATCCACACTCGTCCACCTCCCAATCACCGGATCATAAAAGCGCGCCCCGTAATCGTACTGATTAGCTAAATCGGTTTGTATCTCCTTGCCATTATAAAGATAACGGTTATTGTTAGAAAAATCATAACCGCCGTAGGTTTTCCGCAGGCCAAAGCTGTAGTATTCGTCTTCCTGCAATACACGGGCTACGCCGCCATAGCTATCCAAACTAATACGGGTGTTACCTAAATGGTCTTTCAGGTTATACTCGTAATTATAGCTGCCGTCTGTTTTGCGCTCGGCACGGCCTTCTTCGGTTTGTATAAAACTAATCGCGTTATTTTTGTAAACAATGCCGTTTACATAATCCCAGGTACCGTCACTTCCGGTGTTACGCAGTTTTTGGCCCCCCGCATCGTAAGTGTAAGTAGCCAGTGTGGTACTGCTTTGGGTTACGGTTTGTGGCAGGTTTAATAAATTATAAGCAATGTTCTTACTGCCGCCATCGCTGGTGGCGTTGCCATTGCCATCATAAGCATAGCTACGGGTAGTAAAGCCTGTGCCGGTTACTCCGGTTAACTGGTTGCCACTGTAGCTATAGCCTAAAGCACCATAGCTTTGGGCAGCACGGGTTAACGATGTAATATTACCCATCTGGTCATAAGCTATGGTTTCGCCCAGGCCGTCGGCTGTTAGGCCACCGGTAAAGGCAGCGTTGGTCAGGCGGTTCAACTTGTCGTAACTGTAGGCAAACGTCCTGTTGCCCGGGTTGGTCTCTTTAGTGGTATTGTAATCCATCTGAGCTATGTTACCGTTGTACTGCTTGCCGCTTGTGGGCGTTTCGTACTGTAGTTCCATATTAAACAAATTGCCACTGCTCCCTGTCGTACGCAGCCAGCCCCGCTCGTTATAGTTATAGGTAATGGTTTGCAGGTAACCCGATATATATGCCCTAAATGTAGCCCCACTACTTACATAAAAGCCCGGGCTAAGCGTAATACTTCCCGAAGCTGTTTTGGTTACGCTCCCGCTGGTTACCGCATCGCCGCTGCCTAATGTTAGTGTGGACGGTGTGCTGCCGCTACCCGGGTCGTTAATACCACCCAGGTTTTTTTGGTAAAGCTGGCTTAGTTCGTTATAAACATTTTGGCTTAGTATGGTATTGGTGCCACTGTTTATTTGCTCGTAAGTACGCAATTTACGGCCGGTATGGTCGTAAGCAAAAGTATTCCCTACGCTTACGCCTAATACTTTATCAGTATTGCCGCTGTTTTTTATGTAATGATTACGGGTGGTGGCTGTTACCTCATCATTAAAATCGTACGTTGTGCTTACCTCATCGTAATTATAATTGCTTTGCACCCCCGCCAGGTAATGCTGTTGGTACACTTTTATGGCTTTACCCTCATCATCGTAATAATGTACGCTCCACAGCATATCTGTCGGGTTGTTCAGCACAGCAGTTTTAGTGGCGGTTACTTGTCCTTTAGCCATGCTCAATACCGCGTTACCGGGCGCTGTATAGCCCGATGGCAGGCCTGGGATATTACTATAGGTATCGTAATAATTGGCCGATAGCAGCGTAGTATAACTGGTGGGCCATGCAACTGTGGTGTAACCGCTGCCGCTGTTTTGCGGGCCTTCCCAAAGGTTGGTGGTCAGGCCGCTTAGCGTAGTTTGCAGGCTTGTCCTGCTAATGGCAGTATTGCTGTTATCCCATATACCGGTCAGCACCGCGCGGCCCAAAGCGTCATACTTGGTAAATATCCATTTGTTGGCTACGCGCTGCATGCTGTCCTGGGTGGCTACCGCCTGGTCTATAATGTTATATACCGTAAAGTCCCAACCTTTACCTGGGATACGTTTTTCGGTCATGCGGCCACGGTCGTCATATCGGTACTGATAACAAAAATTGGTAAGCGTGGTACTGCTAATACTGCCGGTAGCATCAGGGTTGGCACCGGGCGGCAGCACATAGGCCAGCATCCCTTTATCATCGTACACATAATAGGTGCTCAAGGTTTCAAGCGCACCACTTTTGTAGTTGTAGGTACGCTTTAATACCACACGGCCGTCTTTATCCTTATATTCTTCAACCGTGCCAGCGCGGCCGTTTACCCAGTTCTCGTCTTTGGTAATGGTTACGCTTAACTGGTTGGCTGCATATACGGCAGTAAAACTACTGTCGCGGCTAAGTGTGCGGCTGCCATTGCTGTTGGCAACGGCGGTATAGCGCGCCACGCGGCGGGTGTTGGCGGTATCGCTAAGCGGCTTGGTATTATTGTTAGCATAATCCATACGCACGGTATGGCCGCCACCCAACTGCCAGGCTGTGCCCGGCGCCCCCTGTTCGGTTAGCCTGCCTACAGATGACAGTTCGGTAATGCTGGCAGCAAAGGCCACCGGGGTATTTACATAACCCTGCCCGCTTTGCTGGTAAAAGTTATACTGCTGGCTGCCGCTATAGGTGCCAGTACCAAAAACGGCCAGGGGCTGGTATTGGCCCGCCGCGGTTGGTGTTAGGGTATAGGGCTGGTATTTGATCATCTCGCGGCCAAACTCATCATACATTTGGCCTTGCACCACATCTTTGCCGGTAGGGCTGCCAAACATTTGTACAGTTTGCACCGGCCTGCCAAGGGCATCAATATACTGTATAGTGCTTTGTACCGAATCTTTATTACTGGTTAGCGTATCCAGCCGGCCATTGGTTTTTATGGGGGTGCGCGGCACACGCGTCATTATATAATTGCGCGTGTTGCTTTGGGCATTTGCAGCGCCATATATACCTGTTAACGCAAGCACCAACAGGATTAAAGGTTTTAAATGTTTTTTCATTGCTTTCATCAGGTTTAGGTTAATCTACGTTGTTGCCTTCCATATTAATTGTGCAAAGCCCGGTATCGGTAAGGTCGATGTTTTTGATCACATAGGTACTGATACAATCAGACAGTACATTTTTGTAAGCTGTTGTGGATGTGCCTTTGGTGAGGTACAGGTTATTCCAGCCGTAATCTAAATTATCAACGCAATCGCCATAGGTATAGAACTCAAAAGTGTAAACACCTTTGGGTATTAAAGCCGGGGTGGTGGTACTGGTAAGCGCTGCCGTATTAAACGTATAAAGTATTTCGCCCTGGGCATTCTTTACAGTAAGGGTGTATAACTGCGCGCTGCCGTTAGTAACATGGTTAACAAAGCTTAGTTGTACTGGTATAACACAGCCGCCATTGGCATTGGCTGAAGTTTGCGCGTTAGCGGTTACTTCGGCCTGGGCCTGGGCATCGGCATCGGCCTGGCTAACGGTAGAAAGGTAAGTGCCGCCTGGTACACGGTAAACGTAGCGGGCGCCTATATTGCCACTGCTGCAGGTACTATTTGCACGCGTTAACACCTGGTTAATTTCGGCATTGGCATATCGCGGCGCTGCATAGTTATAGCTATTGTTTTTAAGGATGCGGCCATATTGGTCTTTAATGTTTCGCAGGCGATTAAAGCCATCATACTCGTAATAACTGGTAAGGCCCTTGGCATCAATAGTGGCGTTAAGGCCAACCCCCAGGTTATAAGTATAGGTTGATACCTGCGCATCGGCAGGATATACACGTATATCATCGTAAGCGGTACCATTGCTCATGGTATAGGTGCCAGTAAAAGCTATTTCGCCGCTGTATTTCCAGGTACCGCTTTTATACCAGTAACTAATTACATAAGAGCGGCTGTTAGGTAAAGTCCAGTTAACGGTATAGCTGGTGCCGTTATAATATTTGCTGCCGGTATGCGCCGCGCCCGCTGTATAAGAACCATCTTCAAAGTTCTCGGTAAAAAATTCGGTTGGCTGGCAGTTTTTACATTCGGCTACCGGGTAGTTGGTTTGGTTGGTATCTATAGCCACCAAATAAACACCCGCCACCGGGTGGTTGCCGTATTTATATGACATGCTGATGCCGCCTGTTAACTGCTGGCGGTTTATTTTGGCATAACTATCGTAATAGTAATTCACTTTCTGCTGGTAGTGGCTGTCGCTTAGCAGCGTGTTGTATTTACTGCTTCCGTCTTGAGTTTCGTTGCTTAAAGTGCTTAGCCCGGTTGTGTTTTCCAGCGCGTAGATGGCCGTGGGTTTCAGCAGGGTATTGTCAAACTGGGTAATACTGCCGCCTATCATTACCGACGATCCACCAGGGGCTTTTCGCCAGATTTGTTTTTCTATAGGCCCTGTTACATTGGCGGTAACCAGGCTGCCGCCAATGGTGCTGTTGTAATCTTCGGGATATTTAAACTTCTGTGTGGTTAATACCCCATCGGATGACAGCGTTTTAACACTAAGCAGGTTATGCGTGGTAGGGCTGTACTCGTTTATAGTGGTTGTTGATAGGGTATCGGTATTATAGGTGGTTTCTTTAGTGCTTTGCAGGTATTTAAACTCCGAACGTACATAAGTACCAATTGGGGCATAGTAATTATAATCATTATAATGCGTGTAATGATATATCTCTCTGATATTTACATAGGTTTTTATTCCATAAAAATAGGCATCGATAGTCCCGATAGTATACTGGCTAACTTTTGAACTTAGCAGGTTATAATTATTACCCACCTTTTTGTAATGATATTCGCCTACAGGGTCGATACCCATAAAGTTGCTGCCATCGTCCTGGCTGTCGAATGTGTAAACCGATTTTAAAGCGGCGGTATCTGGTCCGGTATATTCGGTTACAGTTCGGTAATAAAAAGGCAGGCCTAATGCGGTACCCTGTTCTAACGATGAATTGAAAATGGTGTAACTATAGTCGTGATACACACCTTCGAAACCAGGTGTAGGGTCGTCGTGAATCCTGCGGTAATAATCGTGCGAATCGTAAGCCGGCATTAATGCTGTGCCACCTTCATAAGCATAGGTTTTAACTAATGGCGTGCCGATAACAGGGTTAGATGTTATCTTTTTAATCCTTAAGCCATGCCCGTTAATGTTTTCTAATTCGGTACTGGTTTTGGTAAAGCCCACGCCAGCCGTAGTGTAATTCTCGGTAGCGTCGCACTCAACCCTTAAGGTATAAGTACCCGGCGACATCATTATGCTATCCTGGTAGCCACCATTTAGAGAGTAGGCATTTATCCGGCCGGTATATACTACATTATTCGAACTATCGTATATCACCGCTTCGGGGTCTTTGTTGTCTTTAAGTTTAAGATTGTCATCAGGTGGCCCTACCGTATCTTTAGGAAAGCGGGACAATGAGATGTAAACTTTTTGAGTCAAATCGATAGTAAACGGCCGCGAGAAGATATAAAAATCGTTTGTGGTAGTGTAATCGTGCCTGGTAGCGCTTCTTGAAACCCCTATATTGTCTTTCCTGGCAGCGCCGGTAAACGTATTGCTTTCATATTCCAGGTTTGTTGTACCACCGGTTGGATAAGTTATTTTTGTAAGTATCCCCGCCATTGCGAATGCAGGGTTCGGTTCCCGGTTGGCGCCAATGTCCGAACCGGCTATATAACCGGGTATTAGTTTGCCACCCAGGTTAGTTGTAGTGCCGTTATAATAACCATAGTGGTCGGTACCAACGGTTGGATTATTCCGTGCCGGTAGTCCGTCGGCATATGTAAATTTTTGCACTAAAGAATCGGTAGGGGAGGTCAAGCCGCCATCATTTTGCAAATTTATTTCACTTACCGACGATAGTTTCAAATACTGCGAATCAGAGTAATCGTGATTTAATACCACGCTTTTAATTGTCGAACCACCCGATGCTGTTACAAGGATACTATGCAGGGCATAACTGTTTGCCTGATCCTGCCGCTCCGTACTTTCAGGTATAAAATCAACCTCAAATTTGGAAGAGTATATCCGGTCGAGCCTTTTTGCCGAAACCCGCGAAGGCATGGTTGTTTGAAGGGGGTATAATGTAGATTCGGTACCAATGCCGGGATCGTAAGGGTTAAACCATCCCGATGTACGGAAATTAGATCTGTCGTACGATTGAGAGTAGGCCCCGTTTTGAATGACGTCGCTTTCGCCCTGATAAGTAAGAAAAATAGATTCTGTTTGAGCGGCATTTGTTACCTGGTTAAGATAATAGGCAGAATGGTAGGTACCCCAGTTAGCACCGCCCGGAGTTGATTTTACGGTAGTGTTTTCGGTAGTATAAAAATCATACTTGGTACCGTCTTCGGTAGTAATGCTGTAGCCCACACCAGCATCGCCCGTTATTTTTATTTTTTGATAAGGAAAAACGTAAAACTGGTTCTTTATCTGGATAAATTTTCCCGAGTGCCCATTAAAGTTAAAGCTGTAAATATCAGGTTCAGTATCGTAGGTGTCTCCGGTGGCCACCGCCCGTAAAAATGTATCGCCTGTATCGTATATCAGCGATGTGTTGTATAAATTTTCGTAGGCATACGGATCGGTAGTATTATTCTCATCAATTCGGCCACGTATTTGGCGGGTAATAACACCACCGGCCTGTAAAGACCAGCCTAAACCAATCCAGCTTGTTTGTTCGGATGGCCTGGCTCCATTATAATTATACGATAAACTAATGGGCAGGCTAATATCCTGCCCTTGTACAGTGAATATAGGTACGCTTACATTAGCCATCCCGGTTGACATGTTGACCGGGACATCACCATATTTACCCAGGTTAGCCGCAGTTGGCGAAGCGGGCACTAATTGGGGCTTAATGTAATTGGTTGGGTCGTGTTGTGCTAAAACAGATGCCGTTTTTAACAGCAAAATTAAAGCGATAATAAAGTTTAATTTTATTTTCATGACGGTTAGGTATTAATGTTTAAGTATAGGTTGAGTTGTTGCAGTATTTACTTTTTGCTCCAAAGCATCAAGCCGGTCTATGAGCTTTTGATTGATCTTTTTTTGATCGTTCACTTCTTTATCTTTCTCGATCAGATACAGCGTAAGTTCCTCCACTTTCTTCAACAATAGCTTGTTCATCTCGCCAAGGTTAACGCCGTTTTCTTCGGCTTCATGGGCGGATGGTATTTCAGGCAGATGCTTGTTCTTGTCAATATATGCCCTGAGTTCAGGAAGAGACATGAGGCGATAGTCTTTTTTAAATACGTAATCGGGAAATATGCTGGTCTGAATGTTCAGTTCCTTAGCGTACACGACGCCGTTTGAAGAAATTTTAAGGGCAACGCGATTGGCGATGTCCGCATCGGAAAGTACCCTGTTCGCGCCGCCCGTACTTGCTATTGGGGCAAAGTACATATCACCCAGGATACTGCCATAGATCACCCCGCCGCCATTATTGTAGTCATCGCCATTAACAAAAGTGCATGCATAAAAGACGGCTATAATAGCCAGGCAAGTTTTTTTCATAAAGTTGTGATTGGGTTTGGTTTAATGATTAGGGCTATTTTTATTGTTTAGTTTTTAGCATTGCTTTCACTTGTTTTTGCAGTTCATCAATTTGCTTTTGCTGTAATTTATTTATGGCTTCCTGTTGTTTCAATTCAGTGATCTCTTTATCTTTCTCTATCATGTACAAGGTAAGTTCCTCTACCTTCTTCAATAGTTTGGTATTCATATCGCCCAGATCAATACCGTTCTGAGTCATCTCTGCGGCGGTGGGTATTTCGGGCAAATGCTGATTTTTATCAATGTATTGTTTTACTTCTGAAAGGGGGGGCAGTTTGTAAACAGGTTTAAATACGTAATCAGGCCAGTTTGTATGCAGCTTTACTTTAATTTCCTCGGCTATTACGTTGCCATTTACAGCCAACTTGTAACCTTGAGCATTGGTAGTCCCTATACCTACATTACCATTGGCATCAATCCGCATCCTTTCGTTTATTGTATTGGCAACGCCCGATTGCGTTGTGAAAAAAGCAAGCTGACTCCCCCAACCTCCATAGAGGTTACTGTAGCTTCGTATTTGCGAGTAATTACCACTCGCATTACCATAATCGCCATCAAGCGTCATTGCTATATAATGCTGGTTGGCATCAACATTAATACAATTGCCCTGGATAACTAATCCAGGTTGGTCAACTGTATTTTGATATACATGTAATTTTCCATACGGTGTTGTGGTACCTACGCCAACATTATTACCCGTAATACTCATTACCATTGTTGCACCATTATTAGGGTCTAAGGGACCGCCTGGGTACGATTGATTATAAAAGCGGATACCGCCATAAACCGAATGAGCGCTAAAGGTTAAGCCTTGATGAGCATTTATAATAAACGCGCCGCCAGATGACGAATTAGGGCGCGGATCGATTAGGTTATTGACTGTCTTTCCCCATCCATAATAATCGTTTACACCGGCTCCCTTTGTGAAAGATTCTGCACTCAAGTTATTAAAACTGCCGTCCTGTGCATAAGAGTTAGTGATTAAAATAAATCCGGCTAATAATGCGGCGAAAAATAATTTCATAACGAAGGTTTAGTAGTTTTGAAGATGTTTATTAACGTTTAACGATGTATAGTTTACAGGCGAATACCCCTGACCAATAGTAGCCAATAGGTTAACTAACCCTATTTTATAAGTCCCAATTATTTTTTTGATCGGTTAGTGTTTAATTTGCGACTCCAGCTTTTCTATGCGTTTATTTTGCTCAATAAGATACAGTGTCAATTCTTCCACCTTCTTCATTAGCAGCTTATTCATTTCACCTACGTTCAATCCATTTTGTTCTATCTCCTGCGCTGACGGTATTTCCGGAAGGTGCTGGTTTTTATCAATGTATGTTTTAACTTCTGTAAGTGCAGGGAGTTTGTAGGTTGGTTTAAATACAAAGTCCGGCCAGCCGGTCAGGTCGACCAGTACTTCTTTGGAGTGGATGGTGCCGTTGACCGACAGTAGTTGGTCGGGCGTCGTTGTGCCGATGCCAACCTTTCCATTGTTTTTGATCGTCATGCGGTCTGTGGTGGTCGCGCTGCCGTCCGATGTCTGAAAGACGATCTTGCCCGGAACGTAGGATGATCCGGGCGTGCCGTCAACGATACCGACGATGCTGGCGCTGGGATTGGAGAACGATGCCCCGGAATTGGCCGCCCAAAAGCTGAACGAGCCGAGCCAGTCGCCGCTTTGACTTGCAGCCGGCGAGGCGGCCGTTCCGCGCGCCCTCCGGAAGCTGAGGTCGGTGCGGTAGTAGTCGGTAGCGGAATAGTTATAGAGGCCCAGCTCGTCATAGTAGCCGTCCTTTATCAGGCGGGGCATCTTAAGGGTGTTGCTGTTATCGTATATACTAAGTTTGGTGGACGGGCTTGTCGTGCCGATGCCGACATCGCCCGACGTGTTGATAAACATGCTGTAGCTGGCAGATGGCGAAGTTTTGAGCGTACTGAACCCGATGCCGCCCAGCGCAGAAAGGGCAAGGTCATTAGATTGCCGGGTGAGGCTGAATACGTGGTTCCCGCCGGTAGCCGCGTCGTAGCCAAGGAACCCGTTGCCCGCGTAAGCGACAACCCGGGTATTTCCGGCAACGGTCAGCAGGTCGCTCCCATCCCCGGTGCCTATCGCCACATGTCCGTTGTTTTTGATCGTCATGCGGTCTGTGGTGGTCGCGCTGCCGTCCGATGTCTGAAAGACGATCTTGCCCGGAACGTAGGATGATCCGGGCGTGCCGTCAACGATACCGACGATGCTGGCGCTGGGATTGGAGAACGATGCCCCGGAATTGGCCGCCCAAAAGCTGAACGAGCCGAGCCAGTCGCCGCTTTGGCTTGCAGCCGGCGAGGCCGCCGTTCCGCGCGCCCTCCGGAAGCTGAGGTCGGTGCGGTAGTAGTCGGTAGCGGAATAGTTATAGAGGCCCAGCTCGTCATAGTAGCCGTCCTTTATCAGGCGGGGCATCTTAAGGGTGTTGCTGTTATCGTATATACTAAGCTTGGTGGACGGGCTTGTCGTGCCGATGCCGACATTGCCGGAGTTATAATAAATATCTCCGGGGGTAGAGCCGGACCATGTTTGCGCATTTGAAGTAAAGGAAATGGCGGATAGGATAGCAATGATTGCCAAGGCGCTTTTTTTCATGATGATATAGGTTTAGTGTTGCTGGATTTGGTTGACTATCTTTGTTAAGTTTGTTAACTGCTGCTTTAAAAGGTCGATCTCTTTCTGCTGGTCCTGCTTAGCCTTATCCTGCCCAATAAGATACAGTGTCAATTCTTCCACCTTCTTCATTAGCAGTTTATTCATTTCGCCTACATCCAGGCCATTTTTAGCTACATCGTCGGCCGACGGTACGTCGGGTAGGTGCTGGTTTTTATCGATATAGGTTTTAACTTCCGCAAGGGTTGGGAGCTTGTAGGATGGTTTAAACACATAATCGGGCCAGCTCGAAGATAATTTAACTTTAATCTCTTCGGCTATGAGGCTGCCTTTTACCGCTAACTTGTAGCCTTGTGGGTTGGTTGTGCCGATACCAACATTTCCAGAATTATCAAGTGCTATGATCTTTTGAGAATCATACCCGGTCGCATCGGCTGTTGGTATAGACATATAAACGTAATTTGGGGCAGTACCCGAACCAACCGCGCCAAATGCCCCGCCATCCTTACCATCAGAATTACTGGAATTTACAACCCGGAATGCCCGTGCCCATCCTGCTGAAGTACCCCCTAAACCAATATCTAATGTATATGTACCCGTCAAAAGATCATATGAGCTTTGCTTAACCTGTAATGTCCCTGCAGGACTCAAAGTACCAATACCTACATTGCCGGATGACTTAACAATCATTTTAGTATTGGCGGCGTAATTAAACACAGTATTGGCTGTTTGAGAAGCCGGCGGAGCATTAAAAAAGGAAATATCGCCCGATAACAGATCCCAACGGGTACCTGACGCAGCCACATAACCTGTATATGAAGAGAGTGTTTGATCGGCTGTTGTATTCAGTTTGAGACCGTTCAAAACATTGGTAGCTCCTGAGCTATAGCTTGTGCCAATGCTGGAATACCAGTTACCTCCACCGCCGCTCCAAACAATCGATCTTCCATTTGTGCCATCGCCCAAATCCAAAGCCGACTGTGGTGTTGATGTGCCAATACCTATATTACCCCCTGCTGCCACTGTTAACCTTTCGGTGCCAAAACCTCCGGAGCCAAATATGCCATCACCACTATCTTCCCAGATACCAAAACGGTTGGAATTAGTGTAACCACCTATTGCCCATTGCTTATTACCGCCGCGATAACTGAATAGCATTCTGGCATCATCATTCCCATACGCACCATCGGTAGATAAAGTGAGCACATGACCCCACGAGGTATTACCGTATAAACGAAAAATAGCAGCGGGTTTATTTCCTGACGGTGGCGCAACTTCTAACATGGTTCGCGGACTGCTGGCACCTACGCCTACAAAACCCGAATTGTAATAAATATTACCCGGTGTTGATCCCGACCAGGTTTGCGCTTTAGAAATAAATGGAATTGTTGAAAGCAGGGCAATACCTGCCGTTAAGGCTTTTTTCATAAGTGATAAGGGGCTTGGTATATTTAAATTATTTATTTGTTACAGCTTTTAATTGCTGCTTTAGCTGCTCTATTTCTTTTTGGTTTTTATCGTGTTCTTCTATCAGGTATAGTGTTAGTTCCTCTATCTTTTTCATCAGCAGCTTGTTCATTTCGCCAATGTTCAGGCCATCCTTTGCTATTTCCTGCGCGGACGGCACATCGGGCAGGTGCTGGTTTTTGTCGATATAGGTTTTAACCTCTGCAAGAGAAGGGAGTTTGTAAGCAGGTTTAAATACAAAGTCAGGCCATCCTGTCAGGTCAACCTTAACTTCTTTGGAGTGGATAGTGCCATTAACAGCGAGTTTAGCATCAGGCGATTCCGTTCCAATACCTACCCTGCCGCCATTGTTGGCCATCGTAACATAGTCATTGGCGTAGGCGGTCAACCGGATGGTATTGGTACCACTGGCGTTCGCAGTGGCGATCGTAAACTTGCCGGGAACGACCCCCGTACTGACCGTACCATCCACGGTCATTACAAATTGCCCGACACGCTGCGCCGTCGTTCCGTCATAGCCAAAAAAGTCAAACCATCCGGCGAAATCCCCGCTTGCGAGCGATGATGGACTTGAGGCAGTACCTCGATAGCGCGAAAAGCCGATGCGGGGCCCGTGCCAGGAGGTATTGGAGTAGCTGTTGGACAATAAGCTGGGATAGGTGCCCGAAGCGTAATAGGCAATATCGCCTGATACCGTGAGATTGCTGGACGGCGACGTTGTGCCGATGCCGACATTACCTGAATTGTAATAGATATTGCCTGGCGTAGAACCCGACCATGTTTGCGCTTTAGAAATAAATGAAATTGTTGAAAGCAGGACAATACCTGCCGATAAGGCTTTTTTCATGTGATAAGATTTAGTAGGTATACGAAACCAAACAATTAAAGGTTTCGTGGTAATGGGTGTAAGTTAAAATTTATTAAGCAAATAATCAAGCTATTATTTTATCCCACACATCCAAACTGTCATAATTAGTTTAGATGAAGCTTCATTAGTATCTGTTGTTTGCAGCCTGTTGCTTTTAATTTCTACCGAACGAAACAAGCCAATGCCTTTTAGATGCTCAATTTGGTATTGCAGTTTAAGCAGCGAGAAGAAATCACCTTCCATATCCATGCGTTGGATAACCGATTGGGGAGTGTGGTAGTAAATATCTTCTACCGGTAAGGCTATTATTTTTACGTGAAGGTTTTGAGCTAATACCGATATTTTTGAGATCACATTTTCTCTGAAAAAAGCCGTATCTGTTTTAAGCCGGCTGATAATGGTATCCAGGTTTTTATTTTTCCGCTCCATATAGGCGGGCTGATAAGTAAGGTTGCTTTGTGTAGCCAATTGTTGGCTAAATTGGCTATGCAGTTGCCAGGCGGCAATGGTTTTTTTGAAGGCCAACTGGTAACAGATCAGCAGCGATACAAAGGTACCGGCCAGCACCAGGTGTTTTTTCTTTATGGGCAACTTAGCTAACATTAATAATTGATGATTAAGGTAAATTGCCCGGTATTAAGTTCCTGATTAAAGTTGTAGCTATCCAGGCGTATGTTTTTTAACCATGGCTTGGTTTTTAGCCGGGCTATCCATTCGTTAACGGCTATCACCTGTTCTGCCTGTCCGGTCGCAGTGATGCGGCGGTCAAAAAAAGAGATATTTTTTAAGGTACGGCCGTTGGCATTGTCAACCGGGTCAATGTTCAGCGATGTCCATTTAATTCCCGCAGGCATTTCGGCGGCCATCTGGTCGGTCAGGATGCTTTTGGACAATACCCCGCTATGCCAGCCACTGTTGCGCAGCAGCAACTCTTTTTGCTGTATATTATTTTCCAGGTTAGTACGGTCGCTGGTACTTTGCGTTAAAAAACCTACTTTAACCATCAATTCATTATTACTATCATTTAACCAGGAGAAAACAGCGAAGTTGACGATCAGTAAGAGAAATATCGTACATAAAACCGCGATTGCGCCAGCCTTAAATTTCCTGTTCTCCAACTCATTGCTCAAGTCTGCACTTAATTCAGGAACAATAGCCGAAACAAGTGGTATCCGCCCTGTCATGGCCAGTCCGAAGGCTGCCGCGTAGGGTAGCAGTAACCGTTCGCCGATGGTTTCATTATCAATTTTCAGGGGTTCGTTTTTTTGACCGGGTTCCTGTCTCTGAACATTTGTCCATTCTCCGTCATTATCCCAGGTAATATGATATCCGCCGGTGCAGAGGCTACGAACAGTTGAATTAAGTTGTGGTAAAACCATATCTGCCGGGAATATATCCAGGCTTAGCAATAATGGTTTTAACCCGATCTGTTTTAAACGTGCTATCCATTGGTCCGCGTCTGTTTTACGGATCACCGATACATAAGACCGCTCCCCCGAAACGAAATGCTGCACATAAAAATCGCTGAAGTTGGCATTGGGAAGGATGCGCGAAAAGTTAGAGTGATCTATCGCTGCAACCTGTTCAAAACTTTTAGTAAGAATGCCCTTTCCTGTCAGGTTAATAGCTACCGGGCTACCGGCAGGTGCTTGTTTAGTAAGTTCGTCGAGGTTGGTTATGCCAATTATCTTTTTTTCAAGCTTCAACTGATCTTTTGACAGGGATATGCTGCACAGATCAATTTCAAAGCTGGTGTCCGACAGCTTATTAATGCTGACACCCGTAGCCTGGTCGATATGATAGAACCGCTTCAGCATCGTTACCTGATAATTGTAGGTTTAATAAATACCAGGGTAACTACTTTTTGGTGCGTTTTGGTCTTGGTACTGAAAAACCACTTGATTACAGGGATGCGCGAAAGCAACGGCGTGCCCGACGAGTTATCACTGTCAATTGTTCTTTCCAGCCCGCCTAACACGATCATATCCTCGTTATGCGCCCTGACGATCGATTCAAATTTGCTGGTGGACGTTGGGGGGGGAGAATTTGCCGGAGGGGTGCCGTTAAAGTCGGTAATATCTATCTTGATACCTAAGGTTACCTGGTCATCACCCGAAACAATAGGCTTGATATTGATGATCATATTCGCATCCACACTATTATATTGCTGTGTATAATTAATGGTAGGCGACGATATGGACGGAATAACGTTTTGGGTTTGAACCAGGTACCAGCTCCTGCTGCCGATACTTGAAGTAGCGGCATGCCCGTTTAACGTGGTTAGCTTAGGTATAGAATGTACCTCGACATTGTTTAGTGATTCCAGGGCCTTAATACTGGCGTAAAAGTTGGGTACCACATGCCCAAGGTTAGCATACGAGCCGCCCAGTTTATCCAGCAAGCCATTAATGGATGAAGCGCTGAATGTAAAATCGAAACCCGAAAGCAATGTGCCGCCCGATTTAACAGCACTATCGGCCACCCCAACTTTTAGGCCGGTAGCCACCGTGCGCGATTTATTGATATCAACCAGTGTGATCTCGATCATCACCATTGGCACAATTTTATCCAACTGATTAATGTATGTTTCCAGTTCCCTTATCTGTGGTGCCGATCCGGATAACAATAATGTGTTTTGCTCACGAAATTCTTTTATCTCCACATCCTTCATCCATTCCCTGGGTATCATCGCCATCACGGTATCGATAGACCGGTTTTGTAAGGCAACGATCTTGTTGGTGCGCAAGCCCTCTAATTTGCGGCTCCCCATCATGTAAATGCCATTATCCACATGGAATGTGTACTCGGTACCACGGAATATGGCGCTTAAAAAATCATCGTAGGACAGATCGTTGGCATGTACGGTGATCGTACCTTTTAAATCAGAATAAAGGAAATAGCTTTTGTTCATTTCCTGCGATGCGGTACGAACAAGGTCAAGAATATTGCCATTACTCACATCAGCCGACAGGAGCTTTTGGCCGCCCACCATTTTGCTGTAAATATTAAGCCCGCCGCCTGTGGTGTTTGGGGTAACCGGTTTAAATACCCGCCGCACCGCTGTATTGTGGTCGCCGGTCACGTATAGTTCTTCGCCATCGGCCAGTGGCTGAAATAAATAAAAACCATCGGCTGTTTTCTGCATTTTAAGCTCATTGGAGTAGGCCAGTTTTTCCAGGACCATATCAAACGGAGCTGATGCGAAATAACCATTTACGCGCTTGCCCTGGAGCGTTGTGGGCACTACCACATTCTTGCCAGAAAGGCGGGTTATTTTTTTTGCCACAGTAATCAGGCTGTCGTTGGCTAATTCAAGGGAAAGGTTATTTGTGGGTGCATCATAACGGACCGGAATTTCCCTGAGCGGTGGTTTAATAAACTGGTTAGGGTCTTGATAAGGGGCAATAACCAATATGGAACCTACTATTGAAATATCCAGGTTATACTGACCGGCCAAAAAAACAAGCACATTGATAGCTGTTACATCGGTAAGATTGTTGTTGACCCGCATATTCAACTTTGGGTCGATACTCATACTAATAGCATTGGCCTTCGAAATAGCGTTCAGGTAATCCTGTATGCTAACATTGGCTATAGAGAGCTGCACTTTTTGATTTAAACCCGGCACAGTCTGGGCCAGCGTCTCCAGTTTCTGCTGGATCACCTGTATGCGGTCTTTTTGCTGCGCCCATGTTGCGGTACAGAAAAAGGATAAGATAATAAGAAATAACGTAAGTTTTTTATGCATACAAGGTATTAATAATTAAAAAGCAAGGGGTAAATCTCTTCCAGCGAGGTTTCTCCATTTTTAAATAGGTTAAAGGCATTTTCTGCCAGCGTTTTGATGTTTCTTTGTTCCAAATGCCCGGATATGCGGGCATTCCCCATTTTGATCTCCGTGCCCAATTCCTGATCTATCGGTATTACTTCGTATACCGCCTTCCGGCCTTTATAGCCGCTGTAGTAGCATTGTTCGCAGCCATGGGGCAAGTATTGTTGCGTAACTGTGCTATATGGTTTAAACTGGCGCGGATATAGATCGGCCGTAAATGGTTTTTGCACCTTGCAATGCGGGCATAACAGCCTGATGAGCCGCTGGGCTACAGTAGTGTTTAAGGTATTGGCTACCAGGAACGGCGGTATGCCCATATCTATCAAACGGGAAACCGTGCCCCAGGCCGAGTTGGTGTGGATAGTGGATAACACCAGGTGCCCGGTCAGTGCGGCGCGTATGGCCATATTGGCTGTTTCCGCATCGCGTATCTCGCCAACCATGATCACGTCCGGGTCCTGCCGCAAAAATGTTTTAAGCGCGGCCGCGAAAGACAGGCCGATAGCTTCTTTCAGCTGTACCTGGTTCACCCCTTCCAATGTATATTCTATCGGGTCTTCAATGGTCAGGATGTTGCGCGTCTCTTTATTCAGCAATTTTAAGGTGGCGTAAAGGGTCGTCGTTTTTCCCGAACCGGTAGGCCCGCTGATCAATAAGATCCCGTTCGGTCGTTTTACACCTTGCAGGTAATTATCCAGGTCAATGTCCGAAAAGCCAAGCTTATTCAGGTCAATATCTGTAGCGTCATTGCTCAATAACCTTAATACCACCTTTTCGCCATGTAAGGTAGGAAGTACCGATACGCGGATATCAAATTGCTGGCCCTGCTGTTTAAAATGGATGCGCCCATCCTGTGGCAGGCGTTTTTCGGCAATATCCAGGTTGGCCAATATTTTAATTTTGTTGATGAGTGCCGGATATTCTTCGCGTTTTAACAAGTAGCGCTCTACCATCATACCATCTATCCTTATCCTTACCCGGCTTTTAGCTTCATAGCTTTCGATATGAATATCGCTGCTTTTCAGGTTTTTGGCTTCCCTGATCAGTTCTGTCAAAAAATCATCCGCGTTGTCTGCTGCCGCCGGCTGCAAGCCCTGGTATGCCGCGTTTTCCTGTAAGTAATATTTGGACAACAAGCGCGAGACCTGCTCGGCCGGAATAGCTGTTAGTTTTATAGCTGTGCCTAATAATATCTCCAGTTCCTGCGACAGGCTGTCTGCAGTAATAGTATCCTCGCAATAAAGTTCAAAACAATTATTGTTCTTTAGTTTGGGTAGTACGCGATAATACCAGGCCTGTTCTTTGGTCAGGCTGTGTAGTTGTTCACTTGTTAAAACAATTTCTTCCATCTCCATCATATCCCCGTTTTTATCAGCCAGGCATCGCTGGTCAGGTCAAAGCTGGCAATCTGCCAGTTTGCAATTAATATTACCGCCATTAACAGTGCCTGCAGGCCTGCTAAGGGGATATGCCCCTGTTCATGGGTGTACTTACGGATTGCTATATAAGCCACAAGTATCAGTACCAGGCTTGCCACATAAAATAAAATATAATTTACAGGCGAAAGATAACAGGCTATGCTTACCAGGAAAAGGATATCGCCCCATCCCAACATTTCCCTGGTGATCCATACCCATTTACGGCTCTTTATCGAAAAGTAAACGGAAACCAATAACAGTTGAATGCTTAAAAAGCACAGATCGAAGCCGATATTTTGCAAAACATATCCATAGGATGTACCCTTAAGATAAGCCTGCACAAACAGTGCTATCCCCAGTACAGGGAACAACCAAACTACAACCGACCTTGACCTCATGTCTTGCATAAAAATTGCTAATAATATCAGCAGGATAATTCCTTTTAACAGCACTTTAGTCGGCAGTAACTTCCTTTAAATTTTTATCCTGGTCCATTTCCCATATGTTAAATGTACCATTGCCATTAAAATCAACCACGGCGGTGGCCCGGGCAACAAAACCTGTGTTTGATGCGCTGGCTATTTCGATACGATAATTAGCGCGGCCGTCTTTTTCGGTAGATAGTTTTTCCTGGATATAGCCCAGTTCAACCAGGTCTTTGGAATATTTGGAATGTTCGTAGAAGTAATTTTTCTCCAGCATTTGCACGTGTTCCAGTTGCAGCTTTGCTTCGGTTGCCTTGGCTTTTGTAATTAATGGAAGCAAATTTGGCAGGGCCAGTAATACCAAAATGCCGATAATAACCAGCACTACCAGTATCTCGGTAAGGGTATAGGCTTTTACACGCTGTTTGAATAAGGATTTAGGTGGTTTCATTTTATAAAGAATCTGGAAACTAAAGTAGAAAAATAACTATAATTTTTTTCAGAAAATTAAATCAGACGAAAAATACTTCAACTTATTTCAACTCTCTTACGTAAAATGGTAAATTTAGTTCAAAAAATTTCTTTAATTTGATTTAAATGAAATTCAACCTTATACCCTTATCATTATTCTTAGCTGTTTTTATTGCAGCAGGCCTCAATTCATGCAAAGATATTATCGAGCCGTCGCTTAAAGACCGGTCGATAACCCCTGAAGCACCTGCCAATGGTTATAACAGCGCTAACTACAATGTGAATTTTTGGTGGGACGAAGTAGACGATGCTTTAAAGTACAGGCTGCAGGTGGTTAGCCCCAAGTTCGATTCGGTAGGCACACTGGTGCTCGACACCGTGGTGAAAACAAATAAATTTACCATCAATTTAAATCCGGGCGAATATCAATGGCGGGTGCGGGCCGAAAATGGAAGCTCGCAAACCGTTTATAGTACGCCAAAAAGCTTTCGTATCCTGTACAGCTCTATCAAGCAGCAACAGGTAAAACTCGGTTCGCCAGGTAATGGACTGCTCACTAACCAGGCAGGCGTTGCCTTTCAATGGGGCGATGTGTATGGGGCTACCAAATATCATTTGCAAATTGATACCAATAGTTTCAGTGATGAAAATACTTTGGTTTACAACCAGGTAATACCGGGGCAACAGTTTAATTTTAGTTTCCCGAAAGACCAGACTTACCAGTGGCGGGTGCGTGCCGAGAATGATACCGCACAGGCATTATGGTCGACCATCAGCCAGATCACTTACGATCATACCCCGCCGCCTAAAGTAGTGCTGAGCTTGCCTGCAAAGGGGCAAACCGTCAATTCGCCGGTAACCCTACAGTGGAATAGCGCCCTTACCGCTGCAAAGTATAAGCTATATGTATTTAAGGCAGATTCGGTTACTGCGTATAATGCCACATTCCCCGTATTGTTAAGCAATACCAGTTATGTGTTTACCCCAACATCTAACCCAGGTGGCACCATTTACTGGAAGGTATCGGGTATTGATGCTGCCGGTAACGAAGGGCCAACCAGTGATATACGGTCGTTTGTTTTACAATAACCCCAAAGCGCCGTATGAAAAGCAAAAAGATGGTTTATGTATTGGGGGGATTGGTGACACTGGTTTGGGGGCTGATCATTTACCGGGTATTTGCGGCCGTTTACCATAACGATGATAAGATACCACTGCCGGTTACAACAAGCACATTCAAGGAACCTTATGACGACCATTCCCTGAAGCCAGACACAAGTAAATTAACGATGAGTTACCGTAACCCCTTCAGCAATGAAGCAAAGAAGGATACAACAACCGTAAAAGTACGCGCGGATGTGAAAATAACTAAACCAGTCCTGCCACCGGCCATCAATTGGGGTTTCATAAAATACTCGGGATTTGTGCGTAACCCATCGTCAAAAAAACTGGTAGCGTTGGTTACCATTAATGGCAGAAATACGATGCTACAGGAAGGCGAGACGCAGGACAAAGTAAAACTGATCAAAAACATGCAGGATTCGATCAGGATCAGTTATAACGGCACTACAAAATTTATAAAGCTCGACAATAGCACACCATGAAAATATACCTGACCGCTTTTTTATACCTGATTATTGGTGCAGCAATCGCGCAAAAAATACCCGAGTCGACAGGGGTCAACCGGGTGCGCTTAGTCGCAGGCGATAAAACCATACTGGCCGAGCTGATGCCGGGGGACAGTTGGGCGCCTGTAAATAATGAAAAAACTTATTACTGGTATAGTGCCAATGCTATCCACACCACACAAGGTGGTTATAGTGGCAAATTGCTGCAGGGTAGCTATAACGAGTATTTTTTAAACAAAAACCTGAAGGAGCAGGGGAATTTCCTGAAAGGACTGAAAAACGGGCTGTGGAAAAAGTGGAATGAGAACGGTGTGCTTTTAGAGTCTGTAAACTGGGCAGATGGCTTTAAGCGCGGAAAGTTTGAAGTTTTTGATGAGAAGGGAATGCTAAAACAAGCGGGCGCTTACCGGGATGATCTGTTGAACGGTCAGGTTAAAAATTATATCAGCGCCGATTCGGTACAGGTTGTTACTTATCATAATGGCAAACTTATAACTGAAACAAAGCATACCTCCTTTTGGCAAAAGGTTAATGTTTTTAAGCATCACCCCAACCCAGGCAAAAAGAGCCCATCATCATCCCTGCCACAAAAAAAATAGGCGTATGGTAAGGGCCTCTGCATTGTATATTGTTATTGTCATCGCGTTGGTAATAGGCGTTATCTGTGCCACGTTAGTTGCTTCGGCTTATTTTTACCGCATACAACACGCTCGTGAGGCACGTTACAACCTGCTGCAAAATAACGTAGGCTCTGCAGTGAATTATTTGTTAGCTGGCCATACTGAATGGGATACGCCGAAGAAAATCAGCCTGTTTGGCAAGGATAACGACTCTGTGCAGATAGAAAAGAAATTGTGGGGCGTATACGATATGGGCATAGTCCGGGCATTTATACAATCCGACACCTTATACAAAGTTTTTACAATGGCCCACCCGGTCGATTCGGCAAAGTGGGCGGTGCTATACCTGATCGATGAAGACCGCTCTTTATCGGTAAGCGGGAAGACCATGATCAATGGTAATGCCTTTGTCCCTAAATCGGGTATACGAACAGCCTACGTTGAAAATAAGCCCTACAGTGGTGATAAGCGCATTATAACGGGCCATCAATACAACAGCGATAAGCAACTGCCGCCTTTAAAACAGGATAGGCTGCAGCTATTAAATAAATTTCAGACCGATAAGCATCCCAATGATAGTTTGCTGCTTAAGGATGACTCTGTTTATGGCTCCTTTTTAAAAGCTACCCGTTTTATTCAATTGAAAAAGCGGCCATATACTTTGCAAAATATAAAGCTTGAGGGGAACATAGTTATACTTTCGGACACTTTAATCACGGTGGATAGTACCGCCTTGCTAAAAAACGTGATCGTTTTTGCCAGGGCTATTGTGGTGAAAAGTGGTTTTAAAGGCAATTGCCAGTTGTTCGCTTCCGATTCGGTAAGCATTGGGCGGCGCTGCAGGTTTGATTATCCTTCCTGCGCCGGCATTATCCGCTTAAATGAAAGTAAGGGGCAGGAGATACTTAGACTGAGCGATCAGAGCAGCTTTAGCGGCCTGCTGTTTACTTACGAGCAAAAAAGCCGGCCGCAAATGCTGCCATTTATCGAGCTGGGCAAAAATACTACCGTGAGCGGACAAATTTATGCGCAGGGTACATTGGGCCTGCACGATGGTGTTGTGGTGAATGGCAGCGCCTTTACCAGCCGTTTTTTTTATCAAAGCACTTATACCCGGTATGAAAATTACCTGATCAATACGAAACTGGACATGGCCGGGCTTTCCAGGTATTACCTTGCACCCGATGTGGTGCCGGTAACGCGGAATCCTCAAAAAATTATGCAATGGCTGGAACAAAACTAAAACCGGGCAAACGGGTGCAAGCTTCATCATTGCTGGAAGTAATTGTTGCCATGCTGATCATCGTGGTGATATTTGGCATCGCGCTGGGTATTTTTGCCAATATTACACGCAGCTCGGTTTCTGTGAAGCAATTAAAGGCACGCGCCATATTAAACGATATTTGCACCCGTTGCGAAGACAGTACCGCGGTTGAGTCTAAAATTTTTTATGTGGATCACTGGAAGGTTGAACAGGAAATAAAAATATATGAGGCAGAACCTGCCCTGAATGAACTTGACCTGGCCATATATGACGAGAATATGGTTAAAATAACCGAACTTAAAAAATTGATCATTTTAAAATGAAACAGCGCGCAGCTGCGTTTACACTGGTGGAAATGGCCATCGCCTTGCTGATATCGGCCCTGGTGATCGGCATGACCTATAGCGCCTATACTATTGTGCTGCATGCCTATTCTATCTATAAAACCAAAAATGACCGGCTATTCATGCTTACCCGGCTTGATGAATTACTAAAAAAAGATTTTGACCGCAGTCAGCATGTTTTTTTTGCGGATAACGCCGTGATATGCGATTATGGAGCAGAGCAGGCAGTATACCATTTCCGGGACAGCATGGTGGTGCGTGTTAAAGGTATTGCCGATAGTTTTAAGCTAAGTCATACGCCTGTTATTGCTTTATTTGAAAAACAGGAAGCCGGTTTCGCATCAAACGCCCCGTCGAACCTGGTAGATGACCTGTCGTTTTCTGTAAAGTCGGAAAAGGATACGGTTGTTTATCATTATCATAAAACCTATAGTTCGTTTAACCTGATCAACCAAAACCCGCATGCCGACCATTGACCTGAATAAATATAAAGCACCCGGCAAACAGCTAAAGAAAACCCCGGCAACCGAAGCCGGCGGTTTAGTGGCTTTGTTAAACCGTGATATCAACTTTGGCAGTAAGGAATTAAGCGATAAGAAAAAAGAGTACCTGTACCTGGAGCTTAGCTCTTTGCTAATTGCCGGTGTTAATTTAAAAAGCAGCCTTGAACTGATCACTGCCGACCAGCAAAAAGATAAGGACAAAACCCTGCTGCAGCAAATACAAGCCGAAGTGATAGCCGGGGCGCCATTCTCGCTCGCATTGCAGCGGAGTGGTAAGTTTTCGTTATACGAGGTTTTTAGTTTGCAAATAGGCGAAGAGACCGGCAAACTGACCGAAGTGCTGAAGGATATGGCTGCTTTTTATCAAAACAAGATCAAACAGCGCCGTAAGATCATTTCGGCCCTAACCTATCCCTGTATCGTGCTATCAACCTCGCTGGGCGCGGTGTTCTTTATGCTGAAGTTTATCGTACCCATGTTCGGCGATATATTTAAGCGTTTCGGCGGACAACTACCCTGGATAACCGAGCGTATTATTGCCATATCGCAAAGTATGCAAAACGGGGTTGGCTTGTTTATGATCGTTGTGATCGCATCCGCCATTCTAATCTATAGTTTACGAGAGAAGGAGCAATTTAAAAAAACATCTTCTGACCTGTTATTGCGTATACCGGTTGTGGGTAACCTTGTTCAAAAAATTTACCTTGCCCGTTTCTGTAATTCTATGCGGTTGTTGATCAGCGCACGTTTGCCGCTAATTAAAGCAATCGACCTGATCAGGCAAATGATCCGTTTTTACCCGATTGAATCATCATTGAAAATAGTGGAGCAGGATATTATTAACGGCAAGCCGCTGCACCAGGCCCTGCAGCAGTTTAAGGTTTATCCTTCCAAAATGATACAACTGGTTAAAGTGGGCGAAGAAACCAATCAACTTGATTATTTTTTTGGTAAAATCTCCGAACAGTATGTAGAAGAGGTGGAGTATAAAACCGGCACGCTTAGTAGCATGATGGAGCCGCTTATTATCATTTTTCTTGGCCTTATCGTGGGGGTAATATTAATTTCCATGTATCTGCCCTTGTTCCAGATGAGTAATAGTTTTCAGTAAATACCCTGATATATGTTGATTACATAGTTGTATTTGCTGCCAAATTTGCTATCACTTATTGATCCTTAAACTAAAAAACGCCGCTTATTTAATGTAAGCGGCGTTTTTGCATTGTTGATTCGCTGGGACCCGGAAGAACTGATGAAACATCTACAGGGAATATTTAAGGTGATAAGGGAGATTATGCCCTAAACCTCCTATCAATGGCCGAGCCAGTAGTTCAGTAATACCAGTTGGGGATCCCGTTGCCGGATCACTGGTATTGCGGATATCCCCAGATAATTGGTTAATTGAAAATGCCAATATGTTTTACTTTTTTGGCAATTGACTGGAATGGCAATTAATATATAATAAACATCTTGCGGTTAGTCAATTATAAACCAATTATACCACCCTGAGTGTAATTGCTGTTAAACTTTTTATTGTTTTTAGGAAATTAACCTCAATTTGATGGAGCAGTTTCAATATATTGAAACCGACCTTGTTGTACGCTTGTCGCATGGTGATGAGGCTGCCTTCGCTGCTGTATATGAGTTATACAGCAGGCGGATATATTATTTTGCTTACCGTTTTCTGAAAAACAAAGAACAGAGCGAAGAAATTGTTTCTGAAAGTTTCCTGAATTTATGGGTTAACAGGGAGAAGCTTGACGCCAGTTATCCAATTGGCCCATATTTGTATACCATGGCCCGCAGGCAAACTTTAAACGTTTTGCGCAGTATAGCCACATCAAAAGCGGCGCAGGAAAAACTTTGGTTATGGTTTAATGAAGCGCATAATGAAACGGAAGAGGCCATTTTGGTTGCCGACCTGGAACGTTTCAGCGAAGAATCGATCATTAAGCTGCCCCAACAACAGCAACAGGTTTTCCGCCTCAGCCGCCGCGATGGGCTTAGCTATGATGAGATAGCCGAAAGACTGGATATATCGCGCAATACCGTTAAAAACCATTTGGTTCGGGCTGTTAAAACCCTGCGCGTGCAACTCAGCCGCTCTCATCTCAGTATTTTTCTTTTGATCGCTTTCCTGCTGCAAAAAAAATAATTTTCATTACAGTAGTCCTTGCGGCGCGTTTGTGTGTATTACCTGTATAAACCGTATATAGATTTACATCCAGGTGAACGAAAAACGCTTACAGCAGCTTTTAATAAGCTTCGCTGAAAACAGGATCAGTCGTGAAGAGTATGATGAATTGATGGAACTGATCCATCAAACCCATCAAAACGAAGCCCTATACGAGGCAATGGACAGCGTTTGGAAAGAGATCGTTTACCATATCCCTGTCTCGCAGCCACAAAGAGAAAGCGTTTACGATCGGATCATTAACGATCCGCGATTTCTAAAAACACCCCCCGCTGTAAATAGCCGTTTGGGGCTATTTAAAAAAAATTGGCTTAAGGTGGCGGCATCCCTGTTGATAGCCGGTACGGTTGGCATAGCCGGATATAAATTGTTCGGTACAGAACAAGCGGCCCCGGTAGCCTATCTTCAGTATGCTGTCCCGGCGGGGCACCATGCCCAGTTTCAATTTCCGGATGGTACGGTAGTAGCGGTAAACGCCGGCAGTATATTAAAGTATCCGAAAGATTTTACAGGCAAAACACGCGAAGTGTTTTTACAAGGCGAAGCCTTTTTTGATGTGGCGCACGATGCCGCCAGGCCGTTTATTGTACATACCGGCAGCATAAAAACACAGGTGCTTGGAACCGCTTTTGACATTGAGGCATATGGTAATAAAAAGTTGAATGTAACGGTAGCCCGGGGCAAGGTAAGTGTACTTGAGGGCAGTAATAAATTGGGTATACTAACACCCAACCATAAATTAACCTACAACTATCAAAATAAAAAAGCCGAAGAGTTTTTGGTAAATGCCAACGATGCTATCGGCTGGAAAGACGGAAGCCTGATATTAAATAACCTGAATATACAGGAAGCGGCAGAAATAATTGAACGCTGGTATAATGTAAAATTTGATATTAAAGCCCTTCGCGGTAACCAAACGCGTTTTTCTGCATCGTTTTTGAAAAAAGAAAGCCTGGAAAAAGTATTAAATGTGCTTAGCCGGCTTAACGCCTTCCATTACACTATTTCAGCCAGTGGTGATGTGAAAACAGTTAAACTAACTAATTAACCCAAATAATAAACCTAATAAGCCCATTATGATCAAAATTTCTCCTTAAATACACCTGCACTATTTCTTTTTTTTGAAAACTGACCGCCGTGGCTGGCACCACAGCGATCAGTAATGTTACAGCGCCTATGTTCAACTAATTGCTGTAACAGCGATCAAAAACCGATCTCGTCAATCAATTTAAAATCAATTAAAAGTATGAATTTATTATTACTTATCAAAAGTAATACCCCTTATCGAAAGCTTACAAACTTAGTATTCATTATGAGGTGTACTGCATTAATACTGTCGGTACTGCTAACCTGTTGCGGCATGGTAACGGCCAGCACGGCAACAGGCCAGAATGTTAAAGAAAAAATAATAACATTAAGCATATCAGACAACAGCCTTGAATTTGCCTTAAAACAGATCGAAAAATCTACCGATTTCAGATTTGCCTATAAACCTGCCGATGTTCAGGCATTTCACCATGTTAACCTGCCCCTGGGTAAACGTACTGTCGCCCAGACGCTTAATTTGCTGCTAAGCCCACGCAATTTATCGTACAGCGAAAAGGATAATTATATTATTATCTCAAAAACTCTGGTTGTTACCGAAAAGAAGGACCCGTTAATGAGCCTGGCTGCTAAAATTACCATAACGGGTTCGGTAGCCGATTCTACGGGGCCATTGCCGGGCGTATCGGTAAGGGTTAAGGGTAAAGAAAGCATTGGTACCACAACCGATCTTAATGGTAAATACATTTTGGATGTACCCGATGAAAATGTTATCCTGATCTATACCATGATCGGTTATACTACCCAGGAAATACCTGTTAAAAACCAGCATAATATTAATGTCCTTCTTAAACCCAATGTAAATGCCTTAAATAGTGTAGAAGTGGTTACGGTGGCTTACGGCACGCAAAAAAAGGAATCGGTGGTAGGTTCAATCACTACCATCAAGCCCGGCGAGCTTAAGGTACCATCCAGCAACCTTACTACCGCACTGGCCGGCAGGCTGGCTGGTGTTATCTCTTATCAGCGTAGTGGCGAGCCGGGGGCTGATAATGCCGAGTTTTTTATCCGCGGGGCAACAACTTTTGGTTACAAGAAAGATCCGCTTATCCTGATCGATGGGATGGAGTATACCACCACCGAATTAGCCCGTTTAAATGTTGACGATATTGCCACATTCTCTATCATGAAAGATGCTACCGCCAACGCCATATACGGCGCAAGGGGTGCCAACGGCGTAATTTTAGTAACTACCAAACAGGGTAAAGAGGGCAAAGCCAAAGTAAGTATCCGCTTTGAAAACTCCATATCGGCACCAACCCGGGATATTCAGCTGGCCGACCCGATTACCTATATGAAGCTAAATAACGAGGCCCTGCTAACCCGTAACCCTAATGCAGGCGAGCTATTCCCGCAGCAAAAGATAGATAATACCCAATCGGGCATTAATGCGGGGATGTACCCGGCTGTTAACTGGAAAGATGAGCTTTTTAAAAAACAAACCAACAACCAGCGCCTTAACTTAAACTTAAGCGGAGGCGGCCAAATTGCTACTTATTATGTTGCCGGCGCGGTTAATCAGGACAATGGTATCCTTAAAGTTGATCCGCGTAACAACTTCAACAGCAACATTAATATGAAAACGTTTTCGCTGCGTTCAAACGTAAATGTTAAGGTAACCAAATCAACTACTGCATTAGTGCGCTTGTTTGGTACGTTTGATGAGTACGTTGGCCCTATTGGCGGCGGCTCGGCATTTTACCTGGAGATGCTTAAAACCAGCCCTGTTCTGTTTCAGCCCTACTATCAGCCAGATGCTTTGCACAAAGGCACCGGCCATATCCTGTTTGGCAATGCCGACAGGGGGCAGTACCTGAACCCGTATGCAGATATGGTTAAGGGCTATCAAACCTCATCATCCTCATTAATGGGTGCCCAGTACGAGATTAATCAGGATTTTTCCGATATCGTTACCCAGGGCCTTTCCTTAAGAGGGATGATGAACACCAACCGCAGGGCTAACTTCTCGGTATCGCGTAATTATATTCCTTTTTATGTTAATCCAACCAGTTACGACAGGATAAGCAATACCTATTCTTTAAATGATATTAACCCCGATACCGGGACTGATTATTTAGGCTACGCTCCAGGTACACCGGTGGTGTCATCAACATTCCACGCAGAGGTTGCGGCCAACTATAACCGCTCATTTAAAAAACATACCGTAACTGGTATGTTGCTGTATACCATGCAAAGTTCATCAAATGGCAACTCGCCAACTTTGCTGGAGTCGTTACCATCCCGAAATATTACTTTAGGTGGCAGGGCCACTTACGCTTACGATAACCGCTTTTTCGGGGAGTTTAACTTTGGCTATAACGGTTCCGAACGTTTCTCTACCAGTCACCGTTTTGGTTTCTTTCCTTCAGTAGGGGCGGCCTGGTATATCTCTAACGAGAAATTTTGGGACCCTTTAAAAAAGGTAGTTGATAAATTTAAGATCAGGGGCAATTATGGCCTTGTGGGCAATGACGCTATCGGCAGCGCGTCTGACAGGTTTTTCTACCTGTCTAACGTAAATATGAACGATGCTGCGTATGCCGCGGCCTTTGGTACCGATGCTGCTTATAGCCGCAATGGTATCTCGGTATCGCGTTATGATAATAACGAGATTACCTGGGAAACGGCCCGCAACTCAACCTTTGGCGTAGAGATGACCCTTTTTGGCAAAATGGATATCACTGCCGAGTATTTCATCGAACATCGTTCAAACATCCTGATGCCCAGGGCTTCTATACCACTTACTATGGGACTGGAAGGGTCGCCCCCACAGGCTAATGTGGGCAAATCCAGGTCTACCTCGGTTGATATCAGCTTAACGTATAACAGTCGTATCGGGAAAGACCTTTCCTTTAATATCCTGGGCAACTTTACTTATGCACGTAATTTCTTCTCGGCCTATGAGGAGCCGATGTACCCTAATGCGTGGTCGTACCATGTGGGGCGCCCGATCAGCCAGCAATGGGGTTATATCGCCGAGCGCTTGTTTGTAGACGATGAAGAGGTACGGAGCTCGCCCACACAAAACTTTGGCAGCGCGCCCACCCGCGCGGGCGATATCAAATTCAGGGATGTTAATAACGATGGCGTGATCAATAAGGATGATATGGTACCCATCGGTTTCCCTACCAGTCCGGAGATCGTCTACGGTTTTGGTTTTTCATCAAGCTATAAATCGGTGGATTTCTCTGCGTTTTTCCAGGGATCGGGACACGTATCGTTTTGGATAGATCCTACAGCTACCGCGCCGTTTACCAACTACCGCGAAAAATCGACCGACTACCCGGGTATGCAGCCCGTAAACCAGCTTTTAAAAGCGTACGCCGATGATCATTGGTCTGAAGGAAACCGGAACCTTTATGCCCTATGGCCACGCCTTAGCCCCGATGCAGCGAACAACGTAAATAACGCGCAGCCCAGCACCTGGTTTATGCGCGATGGATCGTTCCTGAGGGTTAAGCAGGTAGAAATAGGTTACACCCTGCCTAAAAATTTAGTACGTAAAGCCGGATTGGCCAGCGTGCGCATATATGCTAACGGTACCAACCTGGCAACCTTAAGCGGCTTTAAATTATGGGATGTAGAGATGGGGGGCAATGGCCTTAAATACCCTAACCAGCGTGTAATCAATTTTGGTATCCAGGCCGGATTTTAAAACTATTTGAAGATGAAAAGTATAAAGATCATATTAATAATTTGCCTGCTGGGGACAGTATCCTCATGCAAAAAATATCTCGACATTGTTCCGGATAATATTGCAACGGTAGAAAACGCGTTTACCCTGCGCAGCTCTGCAGAAAAGTTTCTTTTTACCTGCTACTCATACATGCCCAAAAATGGCTTGTTCAACAATAATATAGCGTTTAATGGCGGCGATGAAGTGTGGTATATGGACCCGATAAGGGACGTTGACGCCGATATTTTTAATATAGCCAAGGGCCTGCAGAACCCCGATGCACCGCTGGCCAACTATTGGAGCGGCGCCAAACATGGCACAGCCCTTTTTGATGGGATAAGGAATTGCAATATCTTTTTAGATAATATAGGCAGGGTACCCGATATTAATGAGTATGAAAGGCAACGCTGGATTGGCGAAGTTACCTTTTTAAAAGCATATTATACCTTTTGCCTGGTACGTATGTACGGCCCTGTGCCTTTAATGAAAGTGAACCTGCCTATCTCTGCCAGCCCGGATGAGGTGCAGGTTTACCGCGACCCGGTGGATGATTGCTTTGATTATATCCGTCAGTTATTGAATGATGCGGCAGCTAACCAGTTCCTGCCCGACAGGATCATCAACGAAACATCGGAGCTGGGCCGCATTTCGCGGGCTATTGTGCTGGCATTTAAGGCAAAGGTTTTAGTAACCGCCGCCAGCCCTTTATTTAATGGCAATACCGATTACACAAACTTTGTTGATAATAAAGGCCGCCGCCTTTTCAATACCACTTATGTACCGGCCAAATGGGACAGTGCGGCTACTGCCTGTAAAACGGCCATTGATTTTTGCCAGGCAAACGGTTATGCCTTATCAAAATTTGCCGGTAATACCGCCTGGCGTATTAATGATACCATTAAGCTACAGTTAGACATTCGTACCGCGCTTACGGCAAAAGTTAATAATACCGAGGTGATCTGGCCTGCCCTTAACTCGCACACGCCCGATATGCAGCGTTATTGCATGGCCGACCTGGCGGCGTTTACCAGTACCAGCAACCCCAAAAGTATTATTGCCCCGCCGCTTAAAATGGTAGAGCTGTTTTACAGCAAAAACGGGGTGCCCGTTACCGAAGATAAAACCTACGATTACGCCAATAAATACGCCCTGAGGACCGCCGGTACTGCCGACAGGTTTTACGTTAAAAATGGCGAGAAAACAGTTGCTTTGCATTACGACCGCGAACCCCGCTTTTATGCCGACCTGGGTTTTGACCGCGGTGTTTGGTTTGGCAACTGGTACAACAACTATGATGTAAACGTAGCCGGTGGCCCGCTATATGTAATGGGCCGCAAAGGCGAACCGGGTGCAAGGCAGGGGATCAGCAATTTTTCGATCACCAGCTATTACATTAAAAAGCTGGTAAGTATCGAAAGTACGACCGGCTCTGACGGTAACTTTGCCAGCAACATTGTACAATTTGCCTGGCCCGAAATGCGTATGGCTGATCTGTACTTACTGTATGCCGAGGCCCTTAACGAGAAAGGCGGCCCAAGCCCGGATGTTTACTTGTGGATTAACCAGGTGCGTGCACGGGCAGGTTTAAATACGGTAGAATCATCATGGACCAACTTTTCTTCAAACCCAACTAAATTCCAGTCAAAAGATGGCTTGCGCGAGATTATCCAGCGCGAACGCAACATTGAACTGGCTTTTGAGGGGCAGCGCTACTGGGACCTGCGCAGATGGAAAACCGCGCACATTGTGCTAAATAACCCTATTAAAGGCTGGGACATTACCCAGGCAGATGCCCCATCATTTTATAAAGAGGTATTACTGTACAACCAGCGCTTTGCCCTGCGCGATTATTTATGGCCTATAGAAACAGCCGAACTAAGGATCAATAAAAACCTGGTACAAAACCCGGGTTGGTAATTAATTTTTTAAAGATCAATCAAATGAAAAAAATTAAACTCTTATGCTATTGCCTGCTATTTTTAGGCGCAATAGCCGCATGTAAAAGCGATGTACACAGCCCGATAACAGCGGATGGGTTAGCTCCTAAACCGGTTAGCAACGCGCAGGTAAAAAACTTATCGGGCGGTGCCATTATTAGCTATGCCTTACCCGATGATGCCAATTTATTGTATGTAAAAGCGGTTTATACGCTTAACGGTGTTCAGCAGGAAGCCAAGGCCTCATTTTATCAAAAATCAATCACTGTACAGGGTTTTGGCGATACCTTACAGCGCGATGTAACGCTATATGCGGTAAGCCGCAGCGAACAGGTATCATCGCCGGTAGTGGTAAAAGTAAGCCCCCTAACTCCCCCGGTTAAAAAGGTGGCGGTATCATTAAACCCTCAGGCATCTTTTGGCGGGTTCAACTGCGCCTTTGCTAACCCCGACTCTGCAAATGTGGCCATATTCTCGCTGTTGTATGATGAGCAGCAACGTACCTGGAAACAGCTTGATGGCTACTATACCTCGTTACCATCGGGTAATTTCTCTATCAGGGGGCTTAACCCCGTGTTGCAAAAATTTGCATTAGTAGTACGCGATCACTGGGGAAATAAATCAGACACCCTAAAATTTAGCCTGACCCCTGTTTATGAAGTAAAGCTGGACAAAACCAAGTTTGCCGATATGCGTAAAAAGTATCCTATCCCGCAAATCGCGCCGCTGCCTTTATCGGGCGTTGCCATGAAAGAAGCGGTGGATTACAGTTCAAGCTACCCCATAAAAAACTTGTATGATGATAATACCACCAGCATGTTCCATACCAAACAAAACGTTGACCAACCGATCTGGATACCTATTGACCTGGGTGTGAAGGCGCGTTTAAGCAGGTATATTTTATGGCAACGCGTTGGCGGCTTTGAGTTTAACCATGGTAACCCGCACGAATGGGAACTTTGGGGTACCAATAACCCCGCCGATGTAAACAGCTGGGTGTTGTTAGATCATGAAGTAATGATCAAACCATCGGGTTCGCCGCTGGGTGTTAATACTACCGATGATACATTTATTGCCACCAGTGGCCAGGAATACCAGTTCCCGAGCAATATACCTGCCGTAAGGTACGTAGCCTGGAAAAATATAGACTGCTGGGCCTCGCCACAAGGCATGACGGGCTTCTTCCATTTATTTGAACTATCCGTTTACGGGCAGGTACAGCCATAATAACAACAACACATGAAATTGATAAAACATAACCATACACTATTATACCGGCACAGGCTAACTTTTATTTTAATGCTGGGTGTAACTATACTAACATCCTGCGGCAAGCAGACCGATGTTTACAAAGACTTTTTAGCAGGCGGCGAGAAGATATATACCGGCCGGGCCGATGCGCTTAGCTCGTACAGTGGTAACGGCCGCGTTTTGTTAACCTGGCTGCTGGTATCGGACCCTAAAATTACCCAATGCAAAGTATTTTGGAATAATAAAAGGGATTCAAGCGTATTGGCTGTTAAAAAAACAGCCAATACCGATACCATCCGCCTTACCCTTAATAATTTGCCCGAGGGCGCCTACACATTCCAGGTGTATAACTATGATAACGCCGGCCATACTTCTATAAAATCTGAAGTAATAGGTACCGTATACGGAGATACTTATGCTGCCTCTATAGCCAACCGGCCGATTAACAACGCCGTTTATACCGCGACAACCAAAACAGCAACAATGAACTGGTTTGGCGTGAGCCCGCAGGCCGTTAAGGTAGAAATAACCTATACAGACGCTACAACCGGCAAAGATGTTTTGCTGGTTGATGTACCGGTATTAAACCCCAAGCGGCCATCAGATCCGGCGGCATTTATTAATACAACCACGCTGCCAAATTATAAAAGCGGCACTCCTGTAAAATATAGAACAGGCTATAGGCCTGATGCTACTGCAATTGATATATTTTACACCGGTTACTCAACAATAACCCCTATTTAAAATAACTTAATAAATTGGTTTAACCACAAAAAGCCTTCGGAGACGATCTGAAGGCTTTTGTGGTTATTTGCGCGGTGTACAGAATAAAATTGACCTCGGGGGAAATAGATATTTAGAAGCGCCAAACACCTGTTTTACCGATGACAAAAAAGCTTAATAATTTGCCGATTTGGTTATAAAAAATGCTAAGCTAATATTTAGTTATTTGTGTAGCCAATTACGAAAAGGGGTTTTAGTGCCTGCTAATTCCCTGTGTTTTTACCTTATTTAGTTAATTATTGCTTTGTGAAAAAGCTGTCTCAAAATGAATTGATAATTCTGATCTGTGAAGGGAATATCAAGGCATTCGATCAGTTTTATAAGCAAACGTGGCGCCCGCTTTACCAGGTGGCCTATCGGGCTACAGGCTCGGTAGATGATGCTAAAGACCTGGTTCAAAATGTATTTGTTAACTTTTGGAATATACGGCAGGAAATAGAGGTTAACCGTTTCCATATTTCCTATTTGTATACAGCTTTGCATAATGGCATCGCTAACTTTTATAAAAAGGAAGCTGTGCGTAAAAATGGCTTGCAAAAAGTTTGGGATGCGCACGGAGTATACGAATATACTAACGAGGATGAATACCTGGCCAAAGAACTTGCCGTACAGATAGACCGGCATATAGATGACCTGCCGGAAAAAATGCAGCAGGTATTTATTCTTTCCCGTCGCGAACACTTGTCGGTAAATGATATCTCGCGCGAATTAAATATTGCTCCGCGTACGGTTAAAAACCAACTCTCAAACGCCCTTAGGATACTCCGCGCCAAGGTTGGTGTGTTCCTCTCCCTGATTTTTATCATTTTTTTTAAATAAATCTGGTACCTGTGCCCGGGTTAGGTGTATAAGCAGATATAAACCCAATTATATCCCGATCACCCATGTTCAGAAAAAAAGGACCACCTCATACCATTGCGGATACTGAAGCGCATTTTCAGGATGAAAAGGCGATGAAAACCATCGAAAAGGATATGCTCAGGAATATCCATCGGCAAATTGGTTACGGGCCAGCTTTAATAAGGTCTAAAAAATTCTGGTATGCCGCAGCTGCATCCATATTGATGTGCTGTAGCGCCGCGTGGTTATTGATGAATGATTTTTATGGACCGGGTAAAATGCTAACCGTATCTTCGCGGAAAGGCCATATCACCACAGTCATCCTTCCAGACGGTTCATCGGCCTGGTTAAATTCGGGTGCGGTTATCCAATACCCCGAGCGTTTTTCGGACATACGTGAAATTCAGTTAATTAACGGCGAAGCTTTTTTTGATGTAAAACATGATCAGCAACATCCGTTTATTGTTCGTTACGGCAGCCTGCATACCCAGGTGCTGGGCACCGCTTTCAATGTTAAGTACTATCCTAAATTAACAGATGTACGGGTAACCGTGGTAAACGGCCTTGTAGCCGTGGGCGATAACACGAAGCTGTTTACCATGATACATCCGGATAATGAGATCATCTACGATCAGCATCAGCACACTTATAAATTAAGAACCATTAATGCCCAAAAGGTAGCAGCCTGGCGTAACCGGGAAATGAACCTGTATGATGTACCTTTTGAAGATATGATTGTATGCCTGGAGAATGCTTACAATGTTAAAGTGGACTATGACCGTAAAAAAATGGAACATACCATCGTAACCATTCATTTTTCGGGCGCTGATGATATGGAACAGGTACTTAAGATCATCAAAACCATTTATAGCCTGCATTATAACATCAAAGGAAAGGAGGTAAGGCTGTACTAGTTATACGCTCATAAAAAGATACCCGGGCAAGTTAGTCCGGGTACCGGTTAAATGACCATGCGGGTAATTGGAAAGGGTCTCAAGCTAAACCGATCACCAGCATTTTCTGATCAATTAAAACCTAACAAATATGATAAAAAAACCAACTCAATTATTCGTTTTTTTTATGAGGTCATCATTCCTGGTAATTATTAGCTCGATAGCTTTCTCCGGGTTGCTTTTTGCTAAGACGGCCCATAGTCAGGTTACGGCATCGCATATCAGTATTTCTATAAAAAAAGAAACGCTGAAAGCCTCGCTCGAAAAAATAGAAAAAAAGGCGCGGGTGAAATTTGCCTATAACCCGGCAGAACTTACAGGTTACAGTACCGCTGCACATGATTATGATGATACCGCTATTGGGGATATCCTGAACGATATGCTCTTAAAAACACCGCTTAACTATACCGAGATCAATAATAACATTGTGATCTTTAGGAAAAAGGATATCCCATCAATGCCTGCTACCGGCACAGGCGATCCAAAAGTAATTGAAACAGGAGTAGCAGTTAATATTACGGTAAAGGGTATTGTGTCCGACGAAGGCGGCCCTGTCCCGGGCGCCACTGTAACCGTTGCCGGAGCCAGCAAAATAACCGTGACCGACACAAACGGCGCGTTCACCCTAACCGATATCGACCCTAACGCTACATTGATCATTTCATCGGTAGGGTATGCTACCCAAAATGTCCAGTTAAAAGGCCGTACCAGTATCCGGATAACGCTTGAGCAGGAGTTGAAATCGATCAGCGAGGTTGTGGTGGTGGGCTATGGTACCCAAAAAAGGTCTGATATTACGGGCTCCATCTCATCCGTATCAGCACAAGCCTTAAAAGAAGTGCCTTCATCTAACCTGGTACAGGCATTGCAAGGCCAGGCACCCGGTGTGGATATTCAAAAAAATGGCGGTAACAGTCATCCGGGCGCCGTGCCATCCATAACCATACGTGGTACCCGCTCTAAATCAGCGTCGAATGACCCGCTTGTTGTGGTGGATGGTATCCCGTATACCGGCAGTATCCAGGATATAAACGTAGACGATATTAATACGGTAGAGATACTGAAAGATGCTTCTTCAACTGCTATTTATGGTTCAAGGGGCGCTAATGGCGTTATACTGGTTACTACCAAGCGCGGTAAGTCAGGCGATCCGGTAATCACCTATAGTGGTTACGCCGGCTTTTCTAAACCTGTGCGCCAGTATAACGTAATGAATGGCGAACAATATACACAATTGAAAAAGTGGGCATTTTTTAACGCGGCAGCGGCCAAGCCACTTTATACCAGCCCGGATGATCCCCGTATTATTACCGAGGGGGCATTCGGCGCGCAGGAGCAAGCCTCATTAAAAACCGGGCGAAGCACTAACTGGCAGGATTTGATCTATAAAACCGGTTTCCAAACTAACCATCAATTGGGGGTATCGGGTGGTACCGAAAAAACGCAATATGATATTGCCGCGGGCTATTATAAAGAAACCGGCATTTACCCGGGACAGGCTTTTACGCGTTATTCGTTAAAATTAAGTATCGACCAAAAGCTGGGAAAATATGTAAGGATTGGGTTAAGCTCGTTAAATAACCTCTCATATATCGATGGCGAAAACGCCAATCCGCTTGGTCAGGCATTGCGTGCCAGTCCGCTGGCCACACCTTATGATGATGCTACAGGCGCGCTTGTAGGTTATGTAGATGGCAGCGCCAAGCAGGTTTGGAACCCCCTGGCCAATTTTGTGCCGGGTGCATCTATCGAGACCCGTAAACGATTGGGATCGTTTAACTCCGCCTATCTTGAAGCAAAACTTGCACCAGGTTTAAGTTACCGCTTTAACGGCGGCGCCGAAGTGCGCCCTGAAACTTATGGCAATTTTTACGCGGCTGCAACCTATAATAACCAGGGCTCGCAATCTACCGCAAACAACCGTAACTCGTACCTCTACAATTACACCCTGGAAAATATTGTGAACTACGAGCGTACCATTGCGAAAGATCACCACATCAATTTTACCGGTTTATACAGTTTACAGGAAAACCAGACAGAGTCCACCTCATTCAGTTATAATAATCTTTTATCTGATGGGGTACAATATTTTAACCCCGCGGTGGGCTCAAACCTTACCGGTAGCGGCTCATATGCCAAGTACGATCTGATATCTTACATGGGCAGGTTGAATTATGGCTATCAGGATAAATACCTTTTAACCCTGACACTCCGGTCTGACGGCTCATCAAAACTAAGCGAGGGAAGAAATTATCACTTTTTCCCTTCAGCGGCTTTTGCCTGGAATGTAATGCAGGAAAAGTTTATGAAGGATTATACCGTTTTCTCGAACCTGAAACTGCGGCTTAGTTTTGGAGATGTGGGTAATGCCGCCATTAACCCTTATCAAACACAGGGAGGCTTATCGACCGTTACCTACAATTACGGGGGCAAAAATACCATTGGCGCTTACCCGACCAGTGTGCCAAATAACAGCCTCGACTGGGAATATACCCGTACATTAAATGCCGGTTTGGATTTTGGTTTGCTGCATGACCGTATTACTGGTAGTATTGATGCTTATCGGGAATATACCCGTAACCTGTTGCTGCCCGAAACCCTTCCGCCAACGTCCGGTATCCCTAACACCATACTTACTAATGTGGGCCGGTCAGAAAATATAGGGCTTGAAATTAATATCAACTCGGTAAACATTGCCCCCGGCAGTAAAAGAGGGTTTAGTTGGAATACAAATTTTAACATCAACTTTAACAGGGGCAAACTAACGGCCCTGGCCAATGGGACAACGATTGATATTTCCAATAATCTTTTTGTGGGGCACCCCATCAGCTCAATTTATGATTATAAAAAGATGGGGATCTGGCAAAATACAGCTGCCGATACCGCTATGGCAAAACAACTTGGCCTTACCCCGCTTACCGGCGGCCAATCCATTATCGGCACCATCAGGGTAGCCGATTTAAACGGTGATGGTAAGATAGACGCTAACGACAGGATGATCATCGGGTCAGAACAACCCCTGTTTTCGGGCGGTATAACCAATAGGTTTGGCTATAAAGGGTTCGATTTTACGGTGGTGGCGTCTTATCGCGTAGGCGGAACGCTTACTTCGGCCATTTATCAAAGCGGCAGCTTTTTAAATACCTTGCAGGGTAATTATAATAACCTCGCCATAGATTATTGGACACCAACCAATCATCAAAACTTTTGGCCTAAACCAACCAACGCGTATACCAACACGCCCTATTCTTCGCTGCTAAGTTACTTTAGTGCGTCATACCTTAAAATCAGGAGCCTTACCATGGGATATAGTTTACCCAAAAAATGGCTTACCGGTATTGGCGCCCGGGGCTTAAAATTTTATGCTACGGTTGAAAACCCGTTCATCTTTTTTTCGCCTTATGTTAATCAGTTCAACGGTATCGACCCTGAGTCGGCAGGTAAACTTGCTGAAGATACACCGGCGAAATACTCGTTTTTGTTTGGTTTGAATTTAACGCTTTAAAGCAGCTTGAATATGAAAAAGATAAATAGCTATACCATTATTAGTATAATGCTGGCCGCTATATTGGTTGGCTGCAATAAAAAACTGGAAGAACATCCATTATCCAACTTAACGCCCGGCTTTTTTACGACCCAGCAAGGCATACAGGCCGGGCTGGACGCTGCATATGCCGGTTTCCGGACCATTTATGGCCCCGATACTTACTTTGAAATGTCGGTAGGTGGTACCGACGAGTTTCAGGCCGGCGTTGACGGCACCGGCGCGCTTGTGCGTTATAGTAGTGGCTTCAATACATCAGACGGCACCGTTTCGGGCATCTGGAAAAACTGTTATACCTTTATTAATACCTGTAACGGCTTAATTGATAATGCGCCGGCATTAGCAGGCATTGATGCGGCAACCAAGGCCGAAATGATAGCCGAAGCAAAGTTCCTGCGGGCCAATTATTATTTTATACTTGTTCAGAATTGGGCCGATGTAACCGTGAACGTACACTTCCAAAGCGAGCCTACACTTTCGGCATCGCGCGATAAGCTGGCCGATGTTTATACGCTTATTATTCAGGATTTGAACGATGCGATGGGTAGCTTACCGGCAAGCCCGCAAACACTAAATGTACTGCCCGGAAAAGCAACAAAAATTGCTGCCATGCACGTATTGGCCAAGGTTTATCTTACAAGAGGGTACTCTGCGGTTAAACAGCCCGATGATTTTAAAAATGCCGCAGCTACCGCAGCAAATGTAATCAATACCGCTGCCCCTGCCGGTAGTGTAAAACTGTTGCAGGATTTTGGTAAAGTGTATGCACAGGGAAACGAAACCAATGCCGAAGTTTTGTGGACGGTACAACATACCACAAGCGCGGCTTACAATGGCTCGGCCGCGCAAAACAACAGCGGGCCGGATAACCTGTATGTGCACTTGTTTGTGCCGCGTTATGAAGTACAGCCGGGTATGCAGCGCGATATTTATTATGGCAGGCCTTATGCCAGGGTAATGCCGACCCGCTGGTTAACCGATACCGCCTTTAAAGATAAAACCAACGATACCCGTTATTTTAAAACATTTCAATCGGTTTGGCTGGCAAATAACGCGGCAAATTTACCTAAAGATGGTAGCGGGAACCCCAAATTTATGGTGGGCGATACGGCAATTTATATGCCCGGCATTGAACTGACGGCTGCACAGATAGCTAAATACCGTTACCAGGTAATACCGCCAAGCAAGTATGTAAATACCTTGTATCCAACCATGATAAAATATTATGATGACAAGCGTACCGATCTTAATGCCCCATCGGTAAGGCCAATCATTATCTACCGGTTGGCAGAAACATATCTGATAGCGGCCGAAGCCTTGTTAATGGACGGCAGACCAGGCGAGGCAGTGCCTTACATCAATGCCATACGTGAGCGGGCAGCCTATCCAACCGGCAATGTTGCTGCTATGGATATAACAGCGGCTAATGTGAACCTTGATTTTATATTGGACGAACGTGCAAGGGAAATGTGCGGCGAGCTATGCCGGTGGCAAGACCTGGTACGCACCGGCACTTTACTAACACGCGTGAAACTGCATAATGCCGATGCCCGTGCCAATATCAAGAACTTTCATGTGTTGAGACCAATACCGCAAACCCAGGTTGACGGCACAATAACCGGCCCTAAATATGATAACAGCCGTTATTTTCCAAACTGGAATTAACAGAACGATGCCCCCTGATGCCCGGTTTGGTTCCCGGGAAATTTGCAGTGAACAGTGCCCCGGCCCAACCGGGGCTACTGCAAACTCAGGCTATCTTAAGGCATAGCATATCCTACGTGTTACGCTAAACTCAAATAATAGGTATAAACAACAGTCCCCGGATCAGGCATGAAATCTAAACTACTTAAAATAACTACCGACCCCGAACACTCGTTCAGTGTACGGCATACCGTTATTCCATTTAATGCCAACAGATGGCACTACCACAGCGAGGTGGAGATCGTTTACTTTAAAAAAGGATGCGGTACACAGTTTATTGGCGATAGCATTAGCCGTTTTGCCAGTGGCGACCTGGTAATAGTAGGTGCCAACCTGCCGCATTATTGGTGTTTTGACCAGGAGTATACCGGGCCTGCAAACACAGCAGATATTGTTGTGGTCCATTTTTCAGAACTCTTTTGGGGAGAAAAGTTTTTGCAGTTAGCAGAGAATAAGCCGGTTAAAACAATGCTGGAACGTGCACAGCGCGGGCTGCAGATCAACGGGCGGCACAAAGCTGCAATTGTTGCCTGTGTGGAAAGCATGGCCATTGCCACAGGCATCCGGAGGCTTACTTTGCTACTACAGGCACTAATGCATATTGCTAATTGTGAACAGGTAAAAACCCTGTCATCGCTGGGTTTTAAATACGGTCTTAAAGAAACCGAAAACGACCGCATCAATGCTATTTATGAATACTCTATTAATCATTTCCGTAACCAGATACAATTAAAAGATATAGCCGATGTGGCACATATTTGTCCAAACTCGTTTTGCAGGTATTTTAAATCGCGTACAGGGAAAACGTATTCGCAGTTCTTGTTAGAGATAAAAGTAGGCAACGCCTGCAAACTGCTGATAGAAAATAAGATTAGCATTAAGCAGTTATGCACCGAAAGCGGGTTTAACAGCTTCTCCAGTTTCCACAAATACTTTAAAAAAATAACCGGTAAAAGCCCCGCCATTTACAAAAGCGAATATATTAAGCATGCGGTTTCCGATACAAAAGTGAAACCAATGTACCCCTTTGACCAGCAAAACAATAAAACACCTGCAATATATATGCACGAGCGCAGTGCCCTATTGGGCAATTATCCTGCTTATCATTAGTGTAATAGTTTTTATAACATAATAATGTCCATGGCACAGTCCCCGGCGGCGGTACGGCTGAGCAGGGGTATCCAAAGGTTGCCGGCGAATATACCAGATAGGGTTGCCCCGCCTATATATCGCAAGTGTTTGATGAAAACTTGTACTATGAAAAGGGCATTTATTAAACACCTGCTACGTTGGATTTTTTCTCGTGCAAACATCTGAAAATGAAAGAAAACGGGTTCTTGATTTACGAAAAAAAGGGATGATTTTTCAATCATCCCTCTAAGCGGAGGAGGAGGGATTCGAACCCTCGATACACTTTTGGCGTATACACACTTTCCAGGCGTGCTCTTTCGACCACTCAGACACCCCTCCGTTTTATTTGGGATTGCAAAAGTAACACAATCCTGTTGTTATACAACAAAAAAGCGCCGCCTGGGAGGGCCGCGCTCTAAACCAAAAACTTAACGTACAAAAATTACTTTTTTACTCGGCCAAAAAACCAAAATTGCCCGGTATAATTTCTTGTAACAGTATGACAATCGAAAGCAGCAATGGTTTAATGCCCGTCAAAAAAAAATGTTGCCCAAAGGCAGTACGGTTTTTTTAACTTATGTTTGCTGCAAATACATCTGTTACAACATAAACTATTGCGCCGATTTGCCCGATGCTGAGCATTAACGAGATCAAAAGACCCATAGCTGCCGATATTGACGCGTTTGAAAGCACGTTCAAAACATCTATGCAAAGTTCGGTGCCGCTGTTGGATCGTATCACCCATTACATCGTAAAACGCAAAGGCAAGCAGATCAGGCCCATGTTTGTGTTCTTTTCGGCCAGTTTGTGCGGCGGCATTACCCAGGCTACCCATCGCGGCGCCGCTTTGGTGGAGTTGCTGCATACGGCTACACTGGTACACGACGATGTGGTGGATAATTCGTACCAGCGTCGCGGCTTTTTCTCTATCAACGCGCTGTGGAAAAATAAGATCGCCGTTTTGGTGGGCGATTACCTGTTATCCAAAGGTTTGCTGCTCTCTATCGATAACCATGATTTCAATTTATTGAAAATAGTATCCGAAGCGGTAAAACAAATGAGCGAGGGTGAGTTGTTACAAGTAGAGAAGGTGCGCCGCATGGATATCGACGAGCCGGTGTATTACGAGGTGATCCGCCAAAAAACAGCATCACTTATTGCCGCTTGTTGTGCCTGTGGGGCAGCATCGGCCGGAGCTGATGAGGTTACGATAGAGAAGATGCGTTTGTTTGGCGAGAAGATCGGCATCGCGTTCCAGATCAAAGATGATATGTTTGATTTTGGTACCGACGATGTGGGCAAGCCGCTGGGTATTGATATTAAAGAGAAAAAAGTAACGCTGCCGCTGATCTACGCGCTGAAGCACTGCGAAGCATCGCAAAAAAAGCATATCATCAATTTGGTGAAAAACCATAATGAAGACGCGAAGAAAATAGCCGAGGTGGTAAAATTTGTGAACGAAACCGGCGGGTTACAATACGCCGAAACGCAAATGAAAAAATACCAGGACGAGGCCTTCGAAATATTAAACACCTTTACCCCGGGTGATGCGCGTACCGGGCTTGAGCAATTGGTACGCTTTACTACTGAACGCAATAAATAAAAAACGATGTCGAGCGAGTTAATGCTGATACTGGGTTTCCTGGTGTTCATATTTCTCATGATGGCTATTGACCTGGGTTTATTCGGCAAGTCGAATAAACCGGTATCTATTAAACAGGCCAGTATCATGAGCGGGGTATGGGTTGCACTGGCATTAGGCTTTTACCTGCTGATATATAACTGGGGCGATATGTTGCACCATGTAGATAGCATGGCCCGCCTGCAGCAGATCAATACCGATCATTTGCACCGCCTTAAGCTTAATCCCGCCGATTTTACCGGTAGCCTTGCTTTGTACCGCAAAAACCTGGCGCTGGAGTTTATTACGGGTTATGTTATTGAGTACGCATTGTCGGTTGATAATATCTTTGTTATCGTACTCATCTTTACTGCTTTCGCGGTTAACCCCAAATACTATCACAAAGTATTGTTATGGGGTATCATTGGCGCGGTAGTGATGCGTTTCCTGTTCATTTTTGTGGGGGCATCACTCATTACACACTTCCATTGGGTGATGTATATCTTTGGGGCATTTTTGGTGTATACGGGCATAATGATGTTTGTTAACCGCAACAAAGAAGAAGAGATTGACCCCGGGAACCATGCCGTAGTAAAATTCGCCTCAAAATATTTCGCTGTGCATCCCAAATTCGAGGGCGGCAAATTCTTTATAAAAATAAACGGCAAAAAGCTGATCACCCCGCTGTTTCTGGTGCTGCTGATCATCGAGGTAACCGACCTTGTTTTCGCGGTCGATTCTATCCCTGCTATCTTTTCGGTTACAAAAGATCCTTATATCGTGTTCTTCTCCAATATCTTCGCCATTCTGGGTTTGCGGTCGATGTTCTTTCTACTGGTTAACATTATCGATAAGTTCCACTACCTCAAAACCGGTCTGGCCGTACTGCTGGCCTTTATCGGCATCAAAATGCTGGCAGGGGAATATGCCGAAGCGATCGGACTTACCACTATGCGTTCGCTGCTGGTCATTTTGGCTATACTGGCAATAAGTGTAGCGGCATCACTGGTATTCCATAAAAAGAAGCATGCTTAGTTAGCTTTCTCCTTAGCGATATACAACAGGAAATTTAATTTGATATTTTTTCTGTGCATACGTATATTTGATAGTATAAACACACGTGTGAAATGACAACAAAACTCACCTTAACAATGGAAGACGGGGTAATTAACTCCGCTAAAAAATACGCGCGGGAGCAGGGAAAGAGTTTATCGGATATTGTAGAAAACTATTTAAAATCGATAGCTGCGCCGGAAGAACAGGCTGAAGAATTATCGCCCAAAGTAGCTCGGTTGATGGGCATAATTACATTGCCCGAAGACTTTGATCACAAGAAAGAAATGGGTAACCTGTTAATGAAAAAATACAAGTAACTTGTATGAAGCACATTTTTCTGGATACCAATGTTGTAATAGATTTTTTAGCTAATAGGCAACCCTTTGCATTGGCTGCCGCTAAGCTTTTCAACGTGGCCATTGAAAACAAAAGTAAAATATACATATCAGCGGTATCCTATAATAACATTTATTACATATTACGCCGGTCGTTATCAGGCGATGTTACAATAGCTATGCTTGCGGAACTGGCCAGTATGACAGCGATAGTGGACGTGACCGACACGGTCATTAGGCAGTCGTTAAAAACTGATTTTAAGGATTACGAAGATGCCATTCAGTATTACTGTGCGCTTAGCATCCCCGAAATTGATGTTATAGTGACCCGCAATACAAAAGATTATAAAAAAAGTAGCATAGCGGTCTTAACCCCAATTGAAGCAATAAACGCTATTGGATAAAGCCTCTTATAAACCTCCGTGACCTTTGTGTCTCTCCCACTGTGCCCTTTGCGGCTAAATCGCCACCCCTGCTTCCGCCTTTCCCACAAAAACCGTATTTTTGCAGCCTTATGAGTACATCTAAAACGTATCAGCCCAAACAAGCCGAAGACAAATGGTATAGCTATTGGTTAAACAATGGATTTTTCCGCTCCGTTCCCGACGAGCGCGAGCCTTACACTATTGTTATCCCTCCGCCAAATGTTACCGGTGTGCTGCACATGGGCCACATGCTGAATAACACCATCCAGGATGTACTGATACGCCGTGCCCGCATGAAAGGCAAAAACGCCTGCTGGGTACCGGGAACCGACCACGCCAGTATTGCTACCGAGGCAAAGGTGGTTGCCATGCTGAAGGAGCGCGGCATCAACAAAAAAGACCTGAGCCGCGGGGAATTTTTAAGCTACGCCTGGGAGTGGAAGGAGAAGTACGGCGGTATCATCCTTGAACAGTTGAAAAAGCTGGGCGCATCCTGCGATTGGGAGCGTACCCGTTTTACCATGGACGATGACCTGAGCGATGCCGTTATCGATACGTTTATCCACCTGTATAAAAAAGGATTGATCTATCGTGGCGTGCGCATGGTAAACTGGGACCCGCAAGGTAAAACAGCTGTTAGCGACGAGGAAGTTATCCGTAAAGAAGTTAACCAGAAACTTTATTATATCAACTATAAAATTGTTGGGTCGCAAAGCGGCAGGTATATCACCATTGCCACTACCCGTCCCGAAACAATTATGGCCGATGCGGCCATCTGTATTAACCCTAACGACGAGCGTTATACCCATCTGCACGGCAAAAAGGTAATGATCCCGCTGATCGGCAGGGAGATACCGGTAATACTGGATGAGTACGTAACCATGGATTTTGGTACAGGCTGTTTGAAAGTTACCCCGGCGCATGATCTGAACGACTACGAGCTGGGTCAAAAACATAACCTGCCGGTTATCGATATCCTGAACGATGACGGCACACTGAACGCCAATGCCCAGATACTGGTAGGCGAGGAGCGTTTTGCCGCCCGTAAAAAGATCGCCGCGCTGCTGGATACTGCCGGTTCGCTGGAAAAGGTTGAGGACTATAAATCGCAGATTGGGTTTAGCGAACGTACCGACGCGGTTATCGAACCCAAGCTATCTATGCAATGGTTCTGCAAGATGGAGGAAATGGCCAAACCCGCGCTTGATTATGTACTGAAAGGCGATATCAAGTTGATCCCCGATAAGTTCATCAATACCTACCGCCACTGGATGGAGAACGTTAAGGATTGGTGTATCAGCCGCCAGTTATGGTGGGGGCAGCAAATACCGGCCTGGTACAATGGCGACGGTAAATTTGTAATTGCTAAAACACAAGCCGAAGCTGTGCAGGAATTTAAAAATGCCGGTTTAAGCTTTGAAAATATCCGTCAGGATGAGGACGTATTGGATACCTGGTTCTCAAGCTGGTTATGGCCGATATCGGTATTTGATGGTTTTAAGGACCCTAACAATGCCGACATCAGCTATTATTACCCGACCAACGATTTGGTAACCGCGCCCGAGATCTTATTCTTTTGGGTTGCGCGCATGATCATGGCCGGGCACGAGTTCCGTGGCGAACTGCCGTTCAGGAATGTTTATCTGACGGGTATCGTTCGCGATAAGCTGGGCCGTAAGATGTCGAAGCAATTAGGTAATTCACCCGACCCTATCGACTTAATGAATGAATTTGGCGCCGATGGGGTACGTGTTGGGATGCTGTTGTGCTCGCCTGCCGGTAACGATTTGATGTTCGACGAGAGCTATTGCAAGCAGGGCAGCGCCTTTGCCAATAAGGTTTGGAATGCCTTTAACCTGATAAAGGGCTGGGAACCGGATGATAGTTTGCCCGCGACAAACCAGGTTGCTATAGCGTGGTTTAAAAGCCGCTTTAGCCAGGCTTTGGGCGAGATAGAAAATAACTTTGCGCAATATCGCCTGTCGGAAGCTTTGATGGATACCTATAAACTGGTATGGGACGACTTTTGCGCCTGGTACCTTGAAATGGTAAAACCTGCTTACCAGGCCGGTGTGGAGAAGCAAAAAATTGACAGGGAAACCTACGAAACTACTATTGGCCTGTTTGCCGATGTGTTTAAAATATTGCACCCTTTTATGCCATTTATTACCGAAGAATTATGGCATGATGAACTGTTTGGCGAGCGCATCACTGCCGATTGCTGCATTGTGGCGCAATTACCCGCCATTGGGGAAATTGATACACAGCTAACTGCCGGTGTTGAAGTGGTTAAGCAACTGGTAACCGAGATCCGCAACACACGCAGCAGCAAGGGTATGTCGCCTAAGGAGAGCCTGGCTTTAATGGTGAAGGCTAACTCTGGTATTAATTACGATCCGTTTAAAGCAATTATTACCAAACTTGGAAACATAAGCGAGATCACTTTTGTTACCGATGCTGTAGCGGGCGCATCAAGCTTTTTGGTAGGAACAGACGAGTTTTATATTCCATTGGGCAGCAATATAGATGTAGCGGCCGAGCGTGAGCGCCTGGAAAAGGAGATAGCATACCTGCAGGGTTTGCTGCGATCAATTGAGGGAAAGCTGAGTAACGAGCGCTTTATGCAAAACGCTAAACCGGAAATTGTACAAAACGAATTAAAGAAGAAGGCGGATACTGAAGCGAAAATTAAAATTCTAACTGATAATTTAAACGGGTTGGCAAACTAATTGCATTAAAGCTGGGATGTACAGCAGATATTAATTTTTATTTTATATTTAAAAATTGTTGTTGCAACCTGCAAATGAAGAAAAAGCCCAATTTCTTTAATATTTTCCTAAGGAACATCCTATCGCCGGAGCAATCCATGCTGGATGAGGCTCGTATCCGTTTGCTGTATTATGGCTTGTTTTTGGCAGCCGTGGCATTAGCGGCGTTAACCATTAATGTTTTCTTACAACACCAGGTTGTTTTTACATCTATTGCCTGTATTTTACTGATCTGCGTTGTCCTGCTGTTTAAATATTTAACGTGGATACCTAACTGGCGCTTTATATCGCATACCTTGCTGATACTGGCCCTGGTGGTTAACCTGTTAGATGTTTTTATCATCATCCAAAACGTCGATATCATCTCCATCCAGGTTATTATCCTGTCGGTGCTGTTCAGCTTTTATATGTTGGGGCAAAGATGGGGCTTGTTCTACTCGCTGGCTAACCTGATACCGGTACTGGCCTTTATGGTGTTTGAATACGGCAACAGCTATTTCATTTCCTTTAAGCCCGAAAAAGTTGATCAGTCGACCATTATCATCAGCATACTGGCCAACTTCATCATGATCATTTATATCCACAGCCACTTTTACAACGCCTTTATCAATAATATACGCAAGCTAAATGAAACCAGCCAGGAGCAGGGGCGTCTGAACGCGGCTTACCAGGTATCGATAGAAAAGGCCGAAAAATCATCGCATGCCAAATCGGAGTTTTTGAGCACCATGAGCCACGAGATCCGTACGCCGCTTAACGCCGTGATCGGGATGACCAATTTGATGCTGATGAGTAATCCACGGGCCGATCAGTTGGATAACCTGGATATCCTGAAGTTCTCGGCCAACAACCTGCTGTCTATCGTAAACGACGTGCTGGACTTTAACAAGATAGAATCGGGCAAGGTAGAGTTTGAAAAGATCAAGTTTAACCTGGTTGAACTGATGGGTAATATTTGCGGCGGACAGATCATCAAGGCAGAGGAAAAAGGCCTGAAGTTTTACCTGGATGTGGATAACCGCCTGAAAAGCAAAGTACTGTTTGGCGACCCTACCCGCATCACCCAGATCATTTTTAACCTGGTGAGCAATGCGATTAAGTTTACGCAGCAGGGCAATATTTGGGTAAGGGTAACATCGCTGGGCGACAGGCACAACACACTTACGGTTAACTTCACAGTAAAGGATACAGGTATTGGTATTGCGGAGGATAATATGGAGGCCATATTCGAGCCCTTCACACAGGAATCTATCACTACCACCCGTCAGTACGGTGGTACTGGTTTAGGTTTAGCCATTGTAAAACGCCTGCTTGAACTGCAAAATATACAAATGCACGTAACCAGTAAGGTGGGTGCCGGGTCCGAATTCTCGTTTAATATGGAGTTCCCGGTATCAACCGAAAAAACGGTGGAAGCCGCTGTCGCTCAACCAGCACAGGATGCGGCTGGATATGTTAATGCCGGTTTACAGATATTGATTGCCGAAGATAACCCGGTTAACGTGATGCTGATGAAGAAGCTGTTTAGCAAATGGGGCATTGTACCCACCTTTGCCGATAATGGCGAACATGCCATTGAACTGGTGCAATACGGCAACTTCAACATCGTATTGATGGACCTGCAAATGCCGGTAATGAACGGTTTCGACGCCGCCATAGAAATACGCAAAATGCCCGACCCTAAAAAGGCCAATATCCCCATTATTGCCCTAACGGCATCGGCCTTGTTCGATATCAAAGAAAAAGTATACGATTCGGGTATGAACGATTACGTATCCAAACCCTTCAAGCCGGATGAACTGAAGGAGAAGATCTTTTCCCTGGTAGAAGCGGTGTAGTTTCATCGACTATGGATTATTTCAAACTCCTGTAATCCTCCCGCGCGGGGCTAAAAATATCGATCAGCCTGCAATCTGTAATAGCTACACCACCGTGTTCCACATTTGAGGGGATGATGCAGTATTGGCCTTTATCCAAATTTCGCGGTTCGCCGTTGATGGTCATCTCAAAAATGCCATCTATTACAAACGACATTTGTTCGTGTATGTGCCGGTGCAGCGGCACCGAGCAGCCTGCCGCCACCTCTATAAAGTTTACGGTATTGGTATCGGTATGTATCAGTTTAGAAAAAAAGCCGGGAGCAATTTCCTTTACAACGATATCATCAAAATTAAAAAATACAGGGTTTTCCATATTGAGGGTTTAAAGCTAAGATAATAACATTGGCGCATGTTACGTTAAACATTGCTCAAAACAAATTACGGCCATTGTGGCTTGTAATTATATATTACATTAATAAAAGAACAAAGTATGGCATTGCGCGATATAAAAAAACTAAATAAAGGTAAAGCAAACCTGTCCGAACATCACCACTACGACCTGAGCGTGATGAAGCCCTTTGTTAAATTTGGCATCGGCGCCATGGGCGCCATCACACATACGCTTATCGGCATCGTAAAATCGATCCCTAAACCGTATGATGACGATGATAAGCGGGGCAATAATAAGATCATCAAAATTTAATTGTGGGGTGTTAATTATTCAAAATTTTCCTTTTCGTTTGGGTTAATTATAGGTAGCTTTATAACCCCGAAAATGCATTTGGTGCTTGCCAGCCTAATTTTTGAATCTTTTGATAAGTTGTTTATAAACAATATGTTTTGTTAACACATCCTGTTAACATCATGTTAATATTGATGCTTTTTATGTAGATATCTTGTTGGTAAATAGTGCGTTATCATACTGAACAATAAATTTAACTATCCGTTATTTTATTGTTGTTTTATTGATGGATAAAAGCACTGTTATTTATGAACGCCTTTTATAAAAAACTTACCCAATTTGGTACGCTGGTGCATCATACCAGCCACGAAAAAAAATTGGATATGGCCAACTACTTTACGGTAATGCACCCGGCACATCCCATAATTATGGATGAAGAGGATACCCGCCCCGCCATCCGTTTTAAGGAGCGCTGTCCGCAATCGGTTAAGCGCGAAGTGGCTGCATTGTGGAAGACGGTGTTCGGTTAGTGGTTCATAGCTAATGGTTCATAGTTCATAGCGATCTGACGTTATAGAAGTTGCCATGAACAATGAACTATTAGCCATGAACTCATAAACTTCACAGCTTCTTTACCTTTCTACTACAATTCCCGGCGAGCGATTTTGTATCTTTGTGCCATCAAAAAACAATTTCAGATTATTTAATGAAGGTATTTATTTCAGGACTGCCCCTGCAAGTTGGAGAAGGGGAATTAACAGAGGTTTTTAGTGATTTCGGGCCGGTAAAATCGCTCCGCATTATTAAAGATCATCAAACAAAGCAAAGCAAAGGCTTTGGTTTTGTTGAAATGGTGAACGAGGATGAAGCCAAGGAAGCCATTAAATACATGAACGGACAACGTTATTATGACAACATTATCCGTGTTAACATTGCCGACGACAAGGGCCCCCGCCCAAGCAACGGCGGCGGTGGCAATGGCCGCAAACCCAGGTTTTAAACCTGTTTAGCTATTATTTTATTTTTCTAAATATTAAGCCGGCACCGTCCGGCTTTTTTTGTGCAATTAAAAGTTTGTCATTTCGAACGAACCATGCGGTTGGGAGTGCGGTTGCGTGAGGAGAAACTTATCACGCGTACAAGATCTCTCTTTCGTACGCCCGCTCAATTCCATCGCTGCTCTATCTAAATGACAAGTTGAGTATAAAGATGGATCACTCTTCCTCATAAACAATTTTCACCTGCACGTGCAGATCATCGTTTATGCGGGCAAATTGTTTGGGGTTGCGGGTAAAGTCGGGGTCGGTATCCAGGTATATCTCGGTTACCTTAACTATCTGTGGGTCAAATTCGTTCCCCGTCCGGTAATTATACGCGTCGTGAGTTTCTAAGTATTCTTTTATATGCTGGTATTCCCTGCCGGTTACCATAATGGTCTTTTCTGCCTTCATTTCTTAATTTAATTGTCCCTGTTAAATTATTCCTTTGTAAATATAGTGTTGCGACCGGCTTGTTTCAAAACCAATTGTTTTTTTGCCGGGTCAAATTCTGCAATAATACCTGCCTTTGTAAACTCAAATAAATTTACGCCGATTGGTGTAACCGGGAACGAACCTTGCCCGGTAGCCTGTAGCATCAGTGTGGTATTATCTTTGGTTACAGTTATCTTTAATGGCACTCCCGGACTGGCATATACGCCGAGGTATTTATCCAGATCGGTGCTGCTTAGCTTAATGTCGGCCTCCTTTTTGGTGAATAAGGTGGTATGGCCGCTTTGCTTCAGGGTCATTTGCTTTTTAGTTGCGTCAAACTCCATCACAATATTTGCGGCTGTAAATTCAAATACTGTCGACGAGATTGCCGTCAACGGGAAGGCGCCCTGCCCGGTAGCCTGCGCGGTTAAGGTATTGCCGTTTTTGCTTACCGCAATAACCAGCGGGAATCCCGGACTGGCATATTCGCCCAGGAATTTGTCCAGGTCCTCGCTTTTAATATTGGCGGTTTTAAAATTGGGGATAGCGTATGGTTTGTTAAAATAAATACCGATAGCCCCCTGGATGATCTCGGCGCCAGCGCCCGCGTCGGCATTGTGGATATAGCATATCGCCATTTCATCAGCCGGGAAATAGATCACCTGCGAACCAAAACCATCTATGCCGCCCGTATGGCCGAAGCCCGTTTTACCAATAACTGGATAGCGGAACATTCCCATGCCAAAGCCCTCCTTTATGGTTTGCATCATGGCGACATGCTCCTTGTTGATGATCTTCCCGGCAAACAATGCCTCGATAAAATGGTCGAGATCTGTCGCGGTGGATACCATTGCACCGGCGCCGCCCGGGATGCTCATATCGGTTTGGGTCTCACTTATCCATGGTGCACCTGCCTTGTAAGAGTGCGCCTCATGATCAGCGGTGTTGATCTTGCCGCCATAATAAGTATCCTTTAAACCTATCTTATCCACCACGCGCTTCTTCACCAGCTCTGGATATGGTGTTTTAGTGATCTTTTCGGCAATGTATCCCAGCAGCACAAAATTGGTATTGCTGTAATCGGCCTTGCTGTCAGGCTCAAAGTCGGATGTTTGCTTCGCGATGATGGCCAGCATTTCATCATGAGTTTTAGGCTGGGTCATATAAGAAAGATAAGCAGCATCATTAGTAAAGTTATGCAAACCACTACGGTGTTGTAGCATCATACCGATAGTAATTTTAGATGCATTGGGCAACTGCGGATAAAAGGCAGCCAGTTTGGTATCCAGCGTAAGCTTACCTTCCTCTACCAATTGAAAGATAAGGCAGGTAGTAAACATTTTGCTGATGGAACCGATACGATACTTGGTTTCAGGCGTAGCCTGGATCTTCTCGGGATATGCGGCATAGCCGATAGCATGCCGGTAAACAATTTTACCATTATGTGTGATGGCCAAGCTGCCCATGCCCTTATTATTGGCATTCACTGCATCCAACAGACTATCCATTTTGGCAGTATTGAAGCTTTGCGCATAAGCACCGCCAACCAAAAGCAGCAGCGATATGCAAAGAAGGGGTATCTTTCTAAATTTCATGATGAAGAGATTGAGGTACAGGCAAAGGAACTGTTTTTAAGTCTTCAACCCAAACAAATAAAACGAAAAGAAATTCCTTAATGACCAATGACTAACTCAAGATATCCGCTATCTCATCAAAGCCCTTTTCCTTAGCCATATCGGCCGCGGTTTTGCCACCTTCCATACGGATGTTCACTTCGGCACCATGTTCCAATAGCAGGATCAGGATATCGGCATTGCCATTTTGCGCGGCCGAATGCAGGGGAGTAGCGCCGGCCTGTTGTTTAACGTTAACCTGTGCCCCGGCATTAACCAGCGCGCGGGTGATATCGGCATAATTACCAGCTACAGCCGAGTGGATAGGGAACACATGGAAACCATTGTTTGATGGCAGGTTAACATCGGCTCCTTTCATGATCAGGTAGCGCGCCACCTCGGCCTGGCCAAAATAGCAGGCCAGCCCCAACGGTGTAAATCCATCGGGCGCAAAGTCATCAACCGAATCGGGGTGGTTACCGATAATATAAGCCACCACATCAAACTTACCCACGGCCGCGGCTTCAAACAAGTTCACCTCGTCTACATACTTCAGCAACAGGGCAGATACATCCGGCTTCCTAAAATAACACGATAACATCAGCGGCGAAACCCCATGACTGGTTTGCGCCTTAGCCAGCGCCGGGTGTTCACTTAACAAGGTGTTAATGCCATTTAAGTTATTAGCGGCTATGTATTCTTCCAGTAGTTCGGTGTTCATTAATTCAATATTACGAAATTGTGATGGAGAATTAACCACAGTGGTTATAAAGATTTTCCACAACAAGTCTGAAAATACCCCTTCATACAGCACAAAAAATTCTGCAAAGCAGGCGTTTGCTGTTTAGTAGCCGCATACCAGGTACGCGGCGCTATAATATCTGGCAACGGTCGGCTTACAATGTTGCGTGTTTGCAGGTAGGGTTTAATTACCATATCACTCATCACCGCCACACCTAAATTGGCAGCTACCATATCCATAGCGGCATCGGTATAATGGATGCGGTGCCAGTGGCGGGGTTTTACCTGCAGTTCCTTCATCATGGCATCAAAAAGGGGGGTATCCTGGTACGATGGATCGTAGATGGCCAGTATCACTTCCTCATCGTGGAAATCGGTGAAATCAATAACTTCTTTTTTCGCCAGCGGATGATCAGCCGACATGACGGCCACCAGTTGGTCTTCAAAAACCTTTTCATACTGTATCAGCGTATTCACCATTTGGGTGCGGACTATACCCAGATCAATATCACCCCGCAACAGATATTCCAGCGGGCGCTGGGTGGCTTCGGCTACTATCTGGATATTGATATCGGGCCAGCGGCTGCGGAAATCCTTAATAATGGCTGGCAGCCAATGGTACGAAGTATAGCTTTGCATGCTGATACTCAGTTTACCCACCTGCCCGTTTTTAAAGTTACTGATATCTTCCTCCAGCGACCGGATCTCGGCCAGGATCTTCTTGGCGCTCTGCAAAAAGCGGTCGCCTTGTTCGGAAAGTAATAAACGCTTACCTTGGCGTTGAAAAACCTCGACCCCCATTTCACGTTCCAGTTCTTTCAGTTGATGGCTCAGGGCCGATTGGGTAAGGTGCAGGCTTTCGGCGGCTTTGGTAAGGGTACCTTCTTTGTTAATGGTATCAACCAAACGGAAATGGTGCAGCGCGATATTCATAGCCGGTTAATGGTTTACTGACGTATTTGTCATATCATGAAATAAACTAATAGTATCTACAAAAATAATTCATTTTTTTCATGCATTGCATACATTTACATTTGCCGCGTACTTTCTACACTACCCCTACATGAAAAAACATTCATTCTGTGTTTTTTTAGTTTTAGCGGGTTGTTTTTTTGCTTTTAATGCCCACGGGCAAAAAGTGCTCACCATGAAAGAGGCTATACAAACAGCCTTAGATAATTATGGCACCATAAAAGCCAAAGCCAGCCAGCTAAATGCTTCAAAAGCATACTTAAAGGAAACAAAATCAGAGTACCTGCCCGATCTGAACATTTCGGCACAGCAGGATTACGGAACTATTAACGGACAGAACGGCCCGCTTTACGGCTACCGCGGCTTAAACTCGGCAGCATCAGGCCCGGCACTGAACAACCAGAACTGGAACTCGGCCTTTGGGGCCTTGTACCTGGGCAACATCAACTGGGATTTTTTCACTTTTGGCCGCGCTAAGGAAAAGATCAAAGTGCAGCAATCAGTAGTAAACCTGAACGAAACCGATCTGGTGCAGGAACAATTTCAGCACGAAGTGCGTGTGGCAGGCGCTTATCTTAATTTGCTGGCTGCTCAGCGATTGACCAAATCGCAGGAGAATAACCTGGCCCGCGCGCAGGAACTTACCCGCGTGGTGGTTGCCCGCGTAAAGAACGGCCTGAATGCCGGTGTGGATAGCTCGTTGGCCAATGCCGAGGTATCTAACGCTAAAATAGCGTTGACCCGTGCGCAGGATGTAGAACAGGAGCAAGCCAATATACTGGCGCAATACCTGGGTATCCCGGCGCAGCCCTTCGCGCTCGATAGCATTTTTGTAAGCTCGGCACCAAAATCGGTTAATCAGGCAGCGGCGCTTGCGGTGCAAAACCATCCCTTACTTAAATTTTACGAAAACCGCATTGGCGTAAGCGATGAGCAGGCTAAATACTATAAAACCTTCTCGTATCCAACCTTTAGTTTATTTGGGGTGATGCAGGGCCGCGGATCGGGCTTTAAGTATGATTACGGCACCAACACCAGCGATTATACCCATAGCTATGGTGCCGGTGTCGATCCAACCCGCTACAATTACCTGTTCGGGGTAGGGATGATCTGGAACCTGACCAACCCGCTACGGGTGAAATACCAGGTACAATCACAAAAGTATACTTCGCTGCAATATAAGGATGAGTACGATGTGGTAAGTCAACGATTGATCGCTCAGCAAAGCCTGGCCGAAAGCCGCATCAGCAACGCTATGAAAAACTACCGGGAAGCGCCGGTACAGGTAAAAGCCGCCGGCGATGCCTACCTGCAAAAAAATACGCTATATAAAAACGGCTTGTCAAACATTGTAGATGTTACCACGGCGCTGTTTACCCTTAACCGTGCCGAAACGGACCGCGACATTGCTTATAACAATGTGTGGCAGGCCATGCTGTACAAGGCTGCCGCCACCGGCGATTTTGGCATCTTTATCAATAATTTTTAACAATAAGCAGCAGGAATAAAACATGGGAATGATAAAAGGCGCATTGCAGAAACCCATAACCATACTGGTTATTGTGGCTGGTCTGTTCTTCTTCGGGATAGGCGCTGTCCGTACAATTAAGATCGACATTTTTCCGGACCTTAACCTTCCGGTTATTTATATTTCGCACCCTTACGGTGGTTTCACGCCCGATCAGATGGAGTCGTACTTTGGGCGGCAGTATGTTAACTTACTGCTGTACGTATCAGGTGTAAAAAGCATCGAGACCCGTAACATCCAGGGTTTAACGCTATTAAAACTTACTTTTTACGAAGGCACCAACATGGCGCAGGCGGCAGCGGAGGTGTCGACCTTTAGCAACAGGGCCCAGGCTATTTTCCCCAACGGCTCGCAACCGCCGTTCATTATCCGGTTCGATGCTTCAACGCTGCCGGTAGGGCAGCTGGTATTAAGCAGCAGCAAGCGCACCAACAACGAATTGATGGACATGGCTAACGTTTACGTACGCAGTTCGTTCAGTTCTATTCCAGGTTTGATATCGCCCGCGCCATTTGGTGGCAACGTGCGCAGTATCCTGATCAAAGCCGACCCCGAACTGTTACGTTCGCACAACCTAACACCCGATCAGTTAGTGGCAGCCCTTCGCGATAACAACCAGACATCGCCGGCGGGTAACGTACGCATTGGCGATTACAACTACCTAACACCAACCAACACGGGCGTAAAAAATATTGCCGATTTTGGCGATATCCCTTTATATAAAAATGGCGTGCAAACCGTATTTATGCGCGATGTAGCTACTATAGAAGATGGTGCCGATATCACCACCAGCTTCGCGCTGGTTAACGGCAAGCGTTCGGTTTACCTGCCCATCACCAAATCGGCCGACGCGTCGACCTGGGAGGTGGTGCAAAACCTGAAAAAGAATATCCCCAAATTTCAGGCCCTGCTACCCGAGGATGTGAAGATCTCGTACGTGTTCGATCAATCTGTTTACGTAATTAATTCGGTAAAAAGTTTGGTAAGCGAGGGTGCTATCGGCGCGATATTAACCGGCTTGATGGTTCTGTTGTTTTTGGGCGACAGGCGTGGTGCCTTGATCGTGATCATCACCATACCTATCTCTATCATATCGGGTATCTTGTTTTTGAACCTGTTCCATCAAACCATCAATATCATGACCCTAAGCGGCCTTTCGCTGGCAGTAGGTATTTTGGTGGATGAATCGACGGTGACGATAGAGAATATACACCAGCACTTTGATATGGGTAAGCCCAAGGCCCTGGCCATTTGGGATGCCTGTAAGGAGATCGCCTTTCCTAAATTGTTGATCCTGTTTTGTATCCTGGCGGTATTTGCCCCGGCCTTCACCATGAAGGGTATCCCCGGCGCGCTGTTCCTGCCACTGGCTTTAGCTATCGGGTTCTCCATGATCATATCGTACCTGCTGGCGCAAACCTTTGTGCCGATAATGGCCAACTGGATCATGGTCAATAAGCACGAGCATGCCAACTACCTTAACGAAGCCGTGGCACAGGAAGAAGATGATACCTGGGACCAGAAGAAGATTTTGGTTGAACACCCCGAAGTTGGTGCCGATGGCAAGATCAGCAAGTTCGATCGTTTCAGGCAGCGGTATATGCGCTTTATGGATAGGATGCTGCCAAACCGTAAAGCTATTGTAGCAGTTTATGTATTGGGCGCTATCGCCGTGGTGGCATTGCTGATTACCACTATTGGCCGCGATGTATTGCCTAAGGTAAACTCGGGTACATTCCAGGTGCGTTTGCGCGCGCCGGATGGTACACGTTTGGAGCGTACTGAGATCATGACGCTGAACACGATTAAAGTACTGGAAGGGATCGTCGGTAAGGAAAACATCGAGATCACATCGGCGATGGTGGGGCAGCACCCGGGGCAATTCTCAACCAGTCCTATCTATCTTTTCATGGCCGGTCCGCAGGAAGCGGTTTTACAGGTAAATCTTAAAGAGGATTATAAGGTAGACCTTGACGACCTGAAGGAAAAGATCCGTGCCGAAGTAAAAAAGAAAATGCCGCAGGTAAATATGTCGTTCGAGCCAATTGAGTTGACCGACAAGATCCTGAGCCAGGGTTCGCCGACACCGGTAGAGGTGGTTATCGGCAGCAAAAACAAAAAGCAGAACGCCGCCTATGCTTATAAGGTGATGGATAAACTAAAAAAGATCCCATACCTGCGCGATGTGCAGTTGGGGCAATCCATCAACTACCCGGCCATCAATATCAATATCGACAGGATCCGTGCCGCGCAGTTAGGGGTAGGGGTGAGCGAGATCTCGCGTTCATTAACCGCGTCTACCTCGTCATCGCGTTTTACCGAAAAGAACGTTTGGATAGACCCGAAGGTGGGCCTGAGCTACAGCGTACAGGTAGAAGTGCCCGAATATCAGATGGCCAGCAAGTCGAATATCAGCGAGATACCTTTGCTAAGTAATAATCCGCGCCCGGTTTTAGGTGATGTGGCTGATATTAAAGAGGGTATCACCAACGGCGAGAATGACGATATCGGTTCGTTGCCTATCCTCACCGTTACCGCCAACCTGAATAAGATGGACCTGGGCACCGCCAATAACGATGTGCAAAAGGCCATTAAAAGCCTTGGTGAATTACCACGTGGGTTAAATGTTTATACACGCGGTTTAACCAGTACGTTAACCGATACACTGGATAGTTTGCAGAACGGCCTGTTAGTAGCGGTTGTGGTGATCTTCCTGATGCTGGCGGCTAATTTCCAGTCGTTCAAAGTATCGCTGGTGGTATTGTCCACGGTTCCCGCAGTACTGCTGGGTTCGTTAGTATTGTTAAGATTAACGGGCGCTACGCTCAACCTTCAATCGTACATGGGTATGATCATGTCGGTAGGGGTGTCCATCGCCAACTCGGTGCTGCTGATCACCAATGCAGAAGAACTACGCAAGCATAATGGCAATGCCCTACAGTCAGCCCGCGAAGCGGCTGCCCTGCGTTTGCGCCCCATCCTGATGACCAGTGTGGCCATGATCGTTGGTATGATACCCATGGCATCAGGCCTGGGCGAGGGTGGCGACCAGACATCGCCCTTAGGCCGCGCGGTTATTGGCGGCCTGCTGGCATCAACCTTTGCCGCTTTGTTAATTTTACCATTGGTATTTGCCTGGGTACAGGGCAATGCCTCCACCCAATCGGTATCCTTAGATCCGGAAGATAAAGACAGTAAATTTTATATACCCCTGCATCATCATGAAAAATAAACATATCACAACTGTATTAGCGCTGGCAGCAGCCCTTACCATATTATCGTCCTGCGGTTCGGGCAAAAAAGAAAAAGCCGAAGCCGCGGACAGTGCATCGGCAGCGCCGGCGGTTATTGAGACCATTACGGCCGAAAAAGGCAAACTAAGCACCAGCCTTCAGGTACCGGGCGAACTGACCGCTTATCAGCAGGTGGAATTATACGCCAAGGTAAACAGCTACGTTAAGAAAATGCTGGTTGACGTTGGCTCGCAGGTGCAGGCCGGCCAGTTATTGGTAAGCCTTGAAGCGCCCGAGATCAACTCGCAACTGTCGGCGGCTAAATCGCGCATCGCGCAGCAGCAGGCTATTTACCTGGCCAGTAAAGCCAATTACGAGCGTTTGCTGAATACCAGCAAAACACCAGGAACGGTTTCGCAAAACGACCTTGACCAGGCCGAGGCCCGCAAAAACGCCGACTATGCTAACGTAGAGGCGGCTAAATCAGCATCGGAAGAGGTAACTGCAAATCGCAATTATTTAGAGATCCGCGCGCCGTTTGATGGCGTGATCAGTGCCCGTAATGTAAACCTGGGCGCCTACGTTGGTCCATCCGGCAAAGGCGGCCCGCTGCTGGTATTGCAGCAGCAAAACAAACTGCGTTTGGTGATATCTATCCCCGAATCATCAACCGGTGGCCTGAGCACTAAAGACGAGGTGAGTTTTACCGTACGTTCGTTGCCTAATCAAACCTTTAAAGCCAAAGTGGCCCGTTTAGCCGGCGCGCTGGATGAAAAACTGCGCTCAGAGCGTTTAGAAATGGATGTGCAGAACAATAATAAAAAACTGCTGCCCGGTATGTATGCCGAAGTAAACCTGCCACTGCCCGGCCGCGACAGCGCCTTTGTGATCCCGAAGACCGCGCTGGCCATATCAACCGAAAAAGTATTTGTGATACGTGTGGTTAACCACAAAGCCGAATGGGTAAACGTGCAAAAGGGCCTGCAGGCCGGCGATAAAGTAGAAGTTTACGGCGATCTGAAACCCGGCGATATATTAGTGAAAAATGCCAACGACGAGATCCGAGATGGACAGGATGTAAACGATAAGAAGTAAAGTGCCCTCGTTTATTTACCTACAAAGCCCCGGAGGGAAACTCCGGGGCTTTGGTATTTATACGTATTTTGTGTTTTCTTAAAACAAATTTTTAGTTAAATCATTAACTTTAAACTGTTCGCTAAATTAACACTTCGTCAACCTATGGACCGAAAGTTTAACCGTAACCTGCAAATCGGGTATGGGTTTTCTATTGCTATGTTATTACTGGTAGGGGTGGTATCCTACAAAACGGTGGTTAGCTTGCTTGATAGCAACCATTCTATGTCGCGTAGCGCTATGGTGATCCAAAAACTGGAGAAAGCTCTGTCGCTGATGAAGGACGCCGAAACCGGGCAGCGCGGTTACTTGCTTACCGGGCGTAAAGAGTTTTTGACGCCATATAACGGTGCCCCCCGCGAGGCACTGAAACTGGTGGATGAAGCTCAAAAACACACAACTGACAATGCGGACCAACAGCGTAATATAGGTCATGTGCGCGATGTGATGGTTCAGCGTATGTCTATCCTGCAAGCCATGATAGAAAAGCGCGATAGAGGCGATGTGATGAACGATAACGATTTTTATGCCGGTAAGGCCGCTATGGACGAACTGCGCACCGCGGTAGATCGTGCTGAAAAAGCAGAACAGGCGCTGTTGAAGGAGCGTACCGGCCGTTTTCAAACCTTTACTACACTTACTCCTATATTTATCATTGTGGCGCTTGCTGTGGCGATGATCATAGCCGTAGTATCCTATTTTAGGGTGATGGCCGATGTGCGCGAAAAGGACCGCCTGAATAATGACCTGCTGTTGCAGCAACAGGAAACCGCCGCCATAAACGAAGAACTGACCGCTGCCAACGAAGAAATAAGTGCGGGTAATGAAGAATTGATTGCTATAAACGAGGAACTGGTAGAAGCCCGCGAGGAATTGCAAAGCCTGAACGACTCGCTTGAGCAAAAAGTGGCCGAACGCACCCGTGCCCTGGCCGACAGCGAAGAGGACACCCAGGCGCTGAACGAAGAACTGACAGCGATGAAC